>NZ_CAKJTO010000002.1:0-136761 GCF_917627405.1 Protofrankia sp. Cj5 | reverse complement strand
TGGACGATCTGCGCGACCTGTTCGGAACGGGCGAGCTGCCCGGATCCGGTGACGTCGAGACCGTCGGCGGGCTGCTGGCGAGCGCGTTGGGACACGTGCCGATTCCGGGAGCGACGGCGACCGTCGGTGTGCTCACGCTCACCGCCGAGAGCGCCGCCGGGCGCCGGAACCAGATCGGTACGGTGGTGGTCCGGCGGTCGTCGTCTGCTGATGAGGACTCCGCTGGCGGATCCCTGGCCGACGTGGTCCGTGCCGGCGGTCATCGAGGTGGGTCCGAGCGGGCCGGCCAGGAGCGCGGGGATGAAGGCGGGGATGAGGACGCGAAACATGGTGACAGCGGCCACGGCGGGAACGCCCTCGGCCCGGTCGCGCGCCGTACCGCCTCCGGGACGCGCACATGAGGAACCCATATATGGATCACATGAGTGACCCGCGCAGGCGTGCGCATGGGTAAGGGCGAGAAAGACGAGAAGGACGAGACAGGGATGGGTGTGCCGGAGCGGGAGTCGGACGGACCGGGTTCGCGGGGGCAGAACCCGGGCGGAGCGCGTCCGGGCGCGGGCGCCGCGCCGGTTGCCCCTGGCGTGCTGGAACCAGAGGACGCAAAGCTCGTGATCCTGGCCCGGTCGGCAAGGCCGCGTGCCTACGTGCCGCGAGGCGGAACCGCCGCGGCCGAGGGTGCGGCCGTCCGTGACACCGACGGGCGAACCTACGCGGCGGCGACCGTGGAGAATGCCGACGCTCGACTGAGCGTGTCGGCGCTGCGGGCGGCGGTGGTCGCGGCGGCGTCCAGCGGTGCCCGCCGCTTCGAGGCCGCGGCGATCGTGTCCGAGCGGGTGGCGCTCCCAGCACCGGACGGCCCAGCCCCGGACGGCCTAGCACCGGACGGCGAGGCACCCCCGAGCGTGCCTGGCGTGCCAGCCGCCGTGCCAGCCGCCGTGCCAGCCGTCGACGACCTGCTCGTGCTCGGTGAGTTCGGTGCCGGCGTCCCGGTGTTCCTCGCCAGCCCGGACGGGGTGGCGCGCGGCCGGGTGACAACCTAGTGGCTCTCGCCGTGGGGACTGAACCGCGGTTCCGGTCAGGGTTCGCGTGCTTTGTCGGACGTCCCAACGCGGGTAAGTCCACCCTGACCAACGCACTCGTCGGAGCCAAGGTCGCGATCACCTCCGGGCGTCCGCAGACGACCCGGCACGCCATCCGGGGTATCGTGCACCGCGCCGATGCTCAGCTTGTGCTGGTTGACACCCCCGGGCTGCACCGCCCCCGGACGCTGCTCGGCCAACGCCTCAACGACGTGGTGCGCACGACCCTGTCCGAGGTGGACGTGGTCGCCTTCTGCGTCCCGGCGAACGATCCGGTCGGTCGTGGTGACCGCTTCATCGCCGAGGAGCTCGCCCGGCTGCCCAAACGGACGCCGGTGATCGCGGTCGTCACCAAGACCGATCTGGTGTCTGACCGGGACGCGCTGGGCGCCCAGCTGCTCGCGGTCTCCTCGCTGGCCGACTTCGCCGAGGTGGTACCGGTCAGCGCCGTGTCGTCGTTTCAGGTGAACCTGCTCGCGGACCTGCTGGTCGAGCGGTTGCCGGCCGGTCCGCCGCTGTATCCGGACGGTGACCTGACCGACGAGCCTGAGCAGGTGATGGTCGCCGAGCTGGTACGCGAGGCCGCTTTGGAGGGCGTGCGGGACGAGCTGCCGCACTCGCTGGCCGTCGTCGTGGAGGAGATGATCCCGCGTGCGGACCGGCCCGCTGACCGCCCGTTGCTGGACGTCCATGTGAACGTCTACGTCGAGCGGCAGAGCCAGAAGGCGATCGTCATCGGCGCGCGGGGCGCCCGTCTGAAGGACGTCGGGACGCGGGCCCGTACCCAGATCGAGGCGCTGCTGGGCACCCCGGTCTTTCTGGACCTGCACGTCAAGGTCGCCAAGGACTGGCAGCGCGATCCCCGCCAGCTCCGAAAGCTCGGCTTCTGACCGGCGCCGCCCGGTCCACACCTTCGGCCCGGTCGGCGGATAGTGACGCTCATGGCTGGCGTGCGGCGGGTGATCCCGCTGACTCTGGGGTGGGTCGAGGTGCCGTACTCGATGTCGGTGTATGGCGCCCCGGACGGCATCCGGCTGTGGGAGCCCGTCCCGGCGCTGCTGCTGGAGGTCGACGGGGGCTGGTTACTGGTCGACACCGGGCTCAACCCGGCTTTCGTCCGGGACCCGGCCCTGTGCCGTCGGTTCCACCAGGACACCGGCGTGGAGGTACGGCTCCCGGCCGGCGCCGGCGACCCGCTGGAGGGTGAACTGGGACGTGTCGGGCTCACGCTCGACCAGATCGACGCGGTTGCCGTCTCGCACCTGCACAACGACCATGCCGGTGGGCTGCGCCACTTTGCGCGGCGGAACACCCCCGTCCATATTCAGCGCCGGGAGCTTGATCACGGACTTGGCGCGCACCCGGCGCGGCTGGAGGCTGACGGCATCATCCGGGTCGACTTCGACGATCCGGCGATCGCCTGGCGGCCGGCCGACGGCGACAGCGAGATCGCCACGGGGGTGACCGCGATCCTCACCGCCGGGCACACCCCCGGTCACCAGAGTTTTGTCGTCGAGATGGATCCCGCGGTAGGCGGTGGCGGGTATGTCTTCGCGTTCGACGCCGCGGATCTGCGGGAGAACATCGACTCGGAGCGAGCGGTCGGTGGGTCGATCGGCGTTCCACCGGAGGCGACCATCGAGCCGATCCGGCGGTTGAAGGCCATCGCCTCCGCCCGCGGGCTGCGCCTGGTCCCCGGGCACGACCCGGTCGTGTGGCCGGCGCTCGTCACGGAGCTGGCTACCTGAACCCGGACCGGTCCCGGTCCGGCGCCGGGTCCCGGTCCGGCGCCGGGTCCCGGTCTGGCGCCGGGTCCGGGTCCGCGACAGCCTCGAGGAGGGCGTCCCGGTTCGCCAGGATGAAGTCCTTGAGCGCGCCGGGCTGGAGGGCGAACCGGGCCAGGTCATCGCCGCGCAGGTCGATGCGCTCGACGTCGTAGCGTCCCTTTGCCGGGTTGGTGAATTCGTCGCCCGTCCTGGCGGCAAGATTCATCGAGGTGAGCCGGCAGACGAAGAAGTGCTGGACGGTGATGCCCGGCGTGTCGCCCCCGCTGTGTCGTGTCGCGCTTGTGAGGAACACCTGCTGGACGCGGTCGACGGTAGCGCCCAGCTCCTCGGCGACCTCCCGGTGCAGGGCGGCCTCGACCGAGGTGTCCTGCTGATCGACCCCGCCGCCCACGGTGGCCCAGTAGCGGGGCTGGCCGGGCAGGCTCCGGCGGAACACGATCAGCTGCCCGCCGGAGTCGATCAGAATTGCTCTGGCGGCCCGTCGCACCACTCGCACCAGCCCATCATTGTCCGCAGCGGAGATCCATGTCCGGGTCAGCCAGGAACCCGCTACGGTTCCTGGCTGACCCGGGCCACCCCCACCCCGAGCAGGTAGGTGCCACCGAGATCCGTCCAGCCCACGTCCAGCGGGGCGGATGTCGTCAGTCGCCGGCTGTGGAGCGCACGGTCTGTGCCGGCGGTGAAGGCGTCCACCGTCCCGTTCCCGGCCCGGACGAAGGCGGGCGGCCCGACTGTCCGCCCACCGGCGTCGATGAACCGTATGAACGGCACAGCGGCGTAGGCGAGGGTTCCCGACGCCAGCCGGCAGCCGACGAACGCCCGCCCGGCCCCGTTCGGGCCAGGCGGGTAACCCTGGTCACCGTGGGATCCGTAGGCGTCCGGGTAGGTGTCCGCGTAGGTGTCGTTGCCGCCGGCGCCGGGCGCCCCATCGCACCGGACACCGAGCGCCTTCCAGAACGAGGTGGCTGTCCGCCGGTAGAGGTTGGCCGTGGGTGGGGCGCTGTCGCTGGCGCGGGTGATGAACCAGGTGACGGCCCCGTCCACGACGGCCACCGCGGGAGCGGCGTCGGTCCGCCCGCCGTAGTTCGTCCACCAGGTCACCCGGGCCGGCTGGCCGGTGGTGTCGATGGGCACGGCTGTGACGTACAGTGCGCGATCACTTCCGCGGCATCCCAGGTGCAGCGTTGATCCGACGACGACCGCGGCCTGTCCGTAACACTGTGTCCCGGGTAGGCCGAGCGGGGACCAAGCATGATCGGTATCGCCCCGCATCCAGAGATTCCCGTCGGTGCCACCCACGATGTAGGTGACCCTGCCAGCAGCCTGGATCACTGTCGGAACTGATGTGGCCTGGCCGCCCAGCGACATGGGGCGGGCCTGGTCGGACCGTTTCGCCCAGACAGCGTGATCGACGCCTACGCCAGCGACGATCGTGTACCCGGCCTGGGCCTGGGCCTGGGCCTGGGCTAGGCCCAGGGGCCGGCTGACGAGCGCCGCGGCAAGCTTGTTCCACAGCGGAGCGCCACGTCCGGTGACCAGATCGAATCCGGCCGTGGCGCTGTGGGCGCCGTTGCCCCCGGTGATGACGTCCCGAAATGCTGCGGCGGGTGCCTGGTACAGCTGGTCGTGGATGTCGCCGTACCCGCCCGAGCGTTGCCCGCCCGACGCCCACACGGCCGCGAGCATCCCGGCGGCGGCGGGTGCGGCGAGGCTGGTGCCACCGAAGCGCAGCCAACCGGGTGTGACCGTGCCGCCGTGGCTTTCCCAGTAGCGGCGATCATAGACGGCAAAGCCGGTTGTCGGGTCGGCATCCATGGCGAGGTCGGGCAGCGCACGTGACGCGCAGCTGGTGGCCGGTTGCCAGCCTGGTCGGGCGAACAGCGTCGAACATCCACCACCAGAGCCGGCCCAGGCCGTTTCCGATACGGTTGTGCTGGCCGGGTGGAGCATGCTCGTGCCACCTACCGCGATCGCTGACGGTGATGACGCTGGATAGCTCGCGGTGGCGGTGCCGTTGCCGCAGTCGTCGGAACCGCTGTCGCCGGATGCGGCGAAGGTGGTGACGCCCGCGGCCGCGATCGCCGCCAGCAGCGTCTCGGCGGTGCTGACGAAGGCGGCGCTGTTGTGCGGCTCGCACAGCCCCCAGGAGACGTTGAACGCCACCAGGTTCGCCGCCGGATCGGCGGCGTCGGCGCGGACCCGGTCGAGGATGTCGAGGAAGCCCTGGTCGGTGTTGGGGCCGAAATAGACGCGTTGACGCGCAGTGGGCGCAACCGCCAGCAGCGCCTCCTGGCCGAGGGCGACCTCGCTGTCCCCGTCGCCGTCCCGGGCCGGGTCGTAGCCGGGTTCGCGCCCTACGCTGACCGCTGTGTAACGCCCGTTCATGACCGGGTCGGGTATGCCCGCTGCCGCCGCGTAGGCCCGCAGGTCGGCGGAGTCCCAACCGGACAGCTGAAGGCTCGCGACGGTCGGCTCCGGTCCGCCGTCGCCGCGGTGGCCGTCCGGGGCGCCATAGGCGGTACGCAGGTCAGCGCCGGTATAGCCGCTGCTCGCCGGGATGGCCGCGGCGGTGCGCGCAGGGGCCGGCACCGTCGTGGCCGCCGGTGTGCCCAGGGGGCGCAATGCCGGCCGGATCTCGTCACCGCCAACGGCGACCGAGACGAGGCCGTACAGGGACGGGGGGACGGTTGGCAGGCTCTGCGCGTAGCGCAGAGTGGGACGAGAGCGCCGGGCGCTGCCGAACAGCTGCCGGAGATGGCCTGCCTCGCCGCTGGCGGTGACGCTCCATGTCGTACTTTTGATCACGCGCAGGCCCAGTTCGTCAAGCTTGTTCGCGACCGTGTCGTGGGTTGCCCGCGAGGGCAGAAACGCTCTCAGCCGGGCGGCCCGGTCCTGCGGAGATCCGGTGACTGTCCCGGCGGCCGACCGCGCGAGGCGGTCCAGGCCGGCCGGGTCGGGCGCGGTGAGATAGACGGTGACGGTCTGGGTGGTCGTGGTCGTGGCCGTGGCCGTGGCGATGTGGGCCTGGGCCACAATTAAGGCGAGAGCCACGTGGAAAACCGTCATTTTTTCGCTGATACATACCAGTCGTCTACATACCAGTCGTTCCCGCACCGCCAGCATTATTACTCCTGGTTCTTTTACGGATGCTGAAAGTAACTATTGCAGAGTGTGGTGGCCGGGAGCGGGCAGGCATCGCATCGCATCGCGGGTCGGCGGGCGAACGGACCACCGCCAGCCAGCCCGCCCACCGGGCGGTGGCATGTCACGATCGGCCCGAGGGGACCGTGTCCTGCCCACTTACCGGGATGCGTGCAACCATGGGTGGGTGCCGGTCTACCGTGATGAAGGCGTTGTCCTGCGAACGACGCCGCTCGCGGAGGCCGATCGCATCGTCACCGTGTTGACCCGGCGGACGGGACGGGTACGCGCGGTGGCCAAAGGGGTGCGGCGCACATCGTCCCGCTTCGGCGCCCGGTTGGAACCGGGTACCTACGTCGACCTCCAGCTGCATGAGGGGCGCTCCCTCGACACCGTCACGCAGGCCGACATCCTCAGCCCCTATGGCGCGGTGATCGCTGGTGACTACTCCCGGCACACGGCATCGGCTGTCATGCTGGAAACGGCCGAACGGCTGACCGGTGAGGAACGTCAACCGGCCATGCGGCTGTTCCTGCTCCTGGTCGGCGGTCTGCGTACCCTCGCCCAGAGTGAGCGTGCGCCGGGTCTCGTCCTGGATGCCTTTCTGCTGCGCGCCTTGGCCGTCTCGGGTTACGCAATGGCGTTGCAGGCGTGCGCGCGCTGCGGCGCGCAAGGGCACCACCAGGCGTTTTCCGTGTCGGCGGGAGGCGTAGTGTGCCCGCAGTGCCGACCGCATGGCGCGGCTTCGATGTCCCTGGCCGCCGTGCGGCTGCTGTCCGACCTGCTCACCGGCGACTGGGCCGCCGCCGACGCGAGCGAGGTCCGCACCCGGCGTGAGGCTGGTGGCTGCGTCGCGGCCTACCTGCAGTGGCATCTCGAGTACGGCTTACGCGCGCTGCCCCACCTGGAGCGGGTGTGAACCGGGCTGGGCGTGTCGTGGGTGGCGCACTCGACGAAGATGCGTCGATGATGTTTGTGGGCGCGGGAGGGACAATGATCGCGCTACCGTTGGCTGGCGGTAGAAGGGAGGTGTCCGGTGAATCGACGTAACGGGAGAGCCGGACGGTTCCGTGAGCCGCACCCGCATCCTTCCGGCGCATGCCGGCCGGAGATTCCTTCCGCGTTGATCCCGCGGCATGTTGCCATCGTCATGGATGGCAACGGCCGCTGGGCGAAAATGCGTGGCCTGCCGCGTACGAAGGGCCACGAGGCCGGTGAGGAGGCCCTCTTCGACTGCGTGGAGGGCGCGATCGAGCTGGGAGTCCGGTGGCTGTCGGTGTACGCCTTCTCCACGGAGAACTGGAAGCGTTCGCCGGACGAGGTCGCCTTCCTGATGCGCTTTACCGACGGGGTGTTCGGCAGGCGCATCGACGACATGGACTCCCTGGGAGTACGGGTCCGGTGGGCCGGCCGGCGGCCCCGCCTGTGGGGCAACGTCATCCGGCGGCTGGAGGCGGCCGAGGAGCGCACCCGCGGTAATGACCGTCTTACGCTGGCGATGTGCGTGAACTACGGCGGGCGCGCTGAGCTCGCCGATGCCGCGGCCGCCATCGCCCGCGATGTCCGTGACGGCCGGCTGCGAGCGGACCGCATCGACGAGAACACCGTCGCCCGCTATCTCGACGAGCCGGAGATGCCCGATGTCGACCTGCTGATCCGTACGTCGGGGGAGCAGCGGCTGAGTAACTTCCTGCTCTGGCAGGCAGCCTACGCGGAGTTCCTGTTTGTCGAGCGGCTGTGGCCTGACTTCGACCGTCGCGACCTGTGGGCAGCCTGCGAGGATTTCGCCAAACGGGACCGCCGGTACGGCGGGGTCGTGGGCCATCCGTCGGGAGCCCGCTCGGTGGTGCCGTGACATCTCTGGCGGGCGGCGGTCTGGCGGGCGGCCCGCGGCCGGACGGACGCGAACTGATAGAACCGTGCGGTGCTTGCTGTCATGCGGCTGCGGGTTCCGGTTGGCGAGGCCGAGGCCTTCCGCGAGCGTGCGGAACGGGTCTTGGCCGCTCTCGCCGGTGAGCGTGGCTATCGCTGGGCCCGGCTGGGCCGTGCCGTGGACGATTGCGGGCTGTGGGTGATCACATCCGAGTGGGACGGGGCAGGCGCCTGGCGCCGGGCGGTGTCGGCGTTCGCTGTCCGGTTGGAGCTGACGCCGTTGATGGTCTACGCCGTCGATGAGCCGGGCGCGTTCGAGGTGCTGTTCGCCCATGACGGCGTCGCGGGCGCTGTGCGCCGGGCATCGGATCTTGCCTGACCTCTCTGCTTCAGCTCGGCCCGCGGCCCGTACGCTGGGCACCTGTCTGCCTGATCGGTACCTGCCCGCCTGATCCCCACCTGGCGCGGGTGTACGCAGGATGCGACCGCCCAGCGTCACCGATGATGCTGGGTGATAGGAAGGGAGTGCCCACGTGGCCAGTGCGTCCGACCGTATGGACACCATCGTCAGTCTGTGCAAGCGCCGTGGGCTGGTCTTCCCCTCGAGCGAGATCTACGGTGGCCTGCGGGCGTCGTGGGACTACGGCCCGCTCGGGGTGGAGCTGAAGAACAATGTCAAGCGCGCCTGGTGGAAGGCGATGGTCCAGGGCCGCGAGGACGTGGTCGGCCTCGACTCGTGTGTGATCCTCGCACGCGAGGTCTGGGAGACCAGCGGGCACGTGCAGGTCTTCGTCGACCCGCTGACCGAGTGCCTCACCTGCCACAAGCGGTTCCGTGCCGACCATCTCCAGGAAGCGTTCGAGGCCAGGCACGGCCGGCCGCCGGCCGCGCTCACCGAGGTCGCCTGCCCCAGCTGCGGCGCGCGTGGCACGTTCACCGAGCCGCGGATGTTCAACGGCCTGCTCAGGACCTACCTGGGGCCGGTCGAGGACGAGTCGGGCCTGGCGTACCTCCGGCCGGAGACAGCCCAGGGCATTTTCATCAACTACGCGAACGTGCAGGCGGCCGCCAGGCGCAAGCCGCCGTTCGGCATCGGTCAGATCGGCAAGTCCTTCCGCAACGAGATCACCCCGGGAAACTTCATCTTCCGGACCCGGGAGTTCGAACAGATGGAGATGGAGTTCTTCGTCCCGCCGGGCGAGGACGAGACCTGGCACGACTACTGGATCGACGAGCGGATGAAATGGTACCGAGACCTGGGCGTCCGGGACGAGAATCTGCGCCGTTTCGAGCACTCGAAGGAGAAGCTCTCCCACTACTCGAAGCGGACCGTCGACATCGAGTACCGGTTCAACTTCGCCGGGCTGGAATGGGGTGAGCTGGAGGGCATCGCGAACCGCACGGACTATGACCTGACCGTGCACGCGAAGGCGTCCGGCGCGGATCTGACCTATTTCGAGCAGGCCACCGGCGTCCGGTACACCCCGTATGTGATAGAGCCCGCGGCCGGGGTGGACCGTGCCACCCTGGTGTTCCTGCTGGACGCCTACGCCGAGGACACCGCGCCCAACACCAAGGGCGGGGTGGACCGCCGGGTCGTGCTCCGCCTGGACCGCCGGCTCGCCCCGGTCAAGGCGGCGGTACTCCCGCTGTCGCGCAACGCTGATCTGTCGCCGGTCGCCCGCGACCTTGCCGCCGAGCTGCGTACGCACTGGAACGTCGATTTCGACGATGCCGGTGCGATCGGGCGCCGGTACCGCCGGCAGGACGAGATCGGCACGCCGTTCTGTCTCACGGTCGACTTCGACTCACTGGCGGACCGCGCCGTCACGATCCGGGAGCGGGACACGATGGCGCAGGAGCGCGTGGCCATGGACCAGGCGGTGTCCTATCTCAACACCCGCCTCGGCCCCTGCTGACAGGCTGACATTGATGCCGCTTGAGCCGCTTGAGCCGCTTGATGCCGGTTGATGCCGCGGCGCTCGCTCCCCGGGGATGATGTGTCGCTGGGGGCAGCCGACGGCCGTGTTTGCATCCCACCAGCGGTGTACGTGCCGCCGGCCGGACCGCGAGCCGCCCGCACGGCAGCTGTCACACCGGTGGCTGCGGTGACCGGGCCGGCAGCTCGAGGTCGCTCGACCCGAACCGGTCGGCCAGGAAACGGCCGTGCGACAGCAGTTGCGCGGTGTCCCCGGCCGCGGCTGCCTCGGTGACGTCACGGATGCCCGCTTCCAGCAGACCGAGCTGGTCGATGACGACCTGGCGCGGTGTGCGCCCGTCGTCCAACCGGTGTGTCTCGGCGTACTGCGCGGGCAGACCGAGGTAGACCTCCAGCGCGGTCGGCAGGTAGTCGGCGATGGTCCGCACGACCACGAACGTCTCGGGCGAACCGGCCCGCAACAGGTGCGGGCGGTCGAGTACCTCGCGCAGCGCGGCGGCGACCCGGTCCGCGGCAGCGGTGACCTCGGCCGGCGCCTGTCCAGCCAGGGCCCGCAGCTGGGCGTCGACGACCGTGCGCAGTTCGGCGGCGCTCGGCTGGGTACTCGCGGGCACCAGGCGACGGGCCGGCGCGACCAGCGCGCCGACCGCGTACAGCGCGGCAACGACCAGCGGCCACTGCGGTGACCCGACCACACCGGCGGCGGTCAGCCCAAGCCCGCCGAGCGCACCGGTGCAGCCGGCGATGTTCTTCAGCGATCCCATCCAGGCCAGCGCCTTCTCCCGGCGCCCACGGGCAGGCGGCGCCGGTGGTGGGGCCGGCCGCGGTAGCCGGAGCGGCATCACCACCAGCAGCTCCGACCGGGAACGGGCCCACCGGCGGGCATACTGGGCCCGGCGTCACTGGTAGCCACGGATGTCCTTGAACACGTCGGCCAGCGAGGACGCCCGCGCGTCGAAGGCCGCGCCACCGGTATCGGTGGCGATCGAGCGGAGATCGTCCGGACGGGCTTCGCCGAAGATGACGCAGAACGTGCGGACAGCCTGCGCGGCCGGGGGCAGGCCCCGGTAGCTGGCGCGAAACTGGCTGGCTGACAGACCGGCGTTGTTCTCGCCATCCGTCATCAGGACGATCGATGTCAGGTAGCCGGGCTCCCTGGCGATCGAGTCGGCCGCCCGGCGGTACGCATCCGCGAGCGCGGAGTAGATGGCCGTTCCCCCCTCGGCGTGCAGGCTGGCGACATACGAGCGGATCGCGGCCAGATCGGGTGAGGACGCCTCGGTGGCTGTCACGGTGAAGTCGCGTGCCCCGACGACCGCGCCGTTGAAGGTCACAAGCGTAACCTTTTCCCGGCCACGGAACCGGGTGAACCGGCCGGACAAGGACGTATCGGCACCGGCGAGCCCCGTCAGCGCGGATGTCAGGTCGGCCAGCCGCTGGCCGGCCATGGAGCCGGACACGTCCAGTACGAAGATCGCGTGTGATGGCCGGCGAAAATGATCGAAATAGGAGGTGAGCAGCTCGTCGGCGACCGCCTGGGTGGCGGGGAAGGGCAGTTCGGCCAGGGCGGTCGCGGTGAACCGCGGGTCGAGCGCGACGCCCGGGACAGCTGGCCGGCGATTGGTGTCGGCCTGTAGCCGCTGCTGGACGGCTGGGCTGCGTAACCAGTTCACCACCCGGTTGTATGCGTCCTGCCGAGCCGGGTCGAGCAGCAGCATGGGGTAGTCGGCTGTGATGATGCCGTCTTTCGGATAAATGATCGTGAGCGGTTCGCGCAGCCGACCCGAACGTTGCAGAGACAGCAGCACCGACTCGTAGTTTATTATCCCGTCGGCATCCTGGGGACGATTGACGAAGGCGTCCGCAAGCCAGCCGGAGCTGCCTGAGGTGAGCGTCTGTCCGGAGAAGAACGACGTCAGCGCGTCGGTGCGGATGTCGGATGCCTGGAGCGCGTCTGACTTCCCGGCGAGCGCGGCCGCGACGCCGACCAGCGCGCTGAAGCCGGAGTTGGACGCCGCCGGATTCGTCATGGCGTACGTCAGCTCGCCGGTGGCGACCTTCGCGGCGACATCCGCCCAGGTGACGCTGGCGGTCCCCGTCCAGCCGAACCGGGTGGCGAGCGAGGTCCGGACGCCCAGGACCACCGGTGATGTCATGGTTGGCGTGCGCGCGCTGGCCGCTGTCGCGCCACCGGGCAGCAGGCGCAGGTAGCGGTCAGAGGACAGCCAGGCCGCGTCCACGTCCGCGGTATGTTTGATGATTCTGTCGGTGGCGTCGAGCGTTCCGGCGTAGACCGGTTTCACCGTGATGCCGGTAGCCGCGCGCAAGTCGCCGAGCAGGGGTTCGATGTCGGCGAGTTCCGAGCCGGCGAGCACCCGCAGCACGCCCGGTTTACCCGGGCTGGCGCTCTGTCCCGGGCTGGTTCCCGGCCGCGTGGCGGGGGTGGAGCCGCAGGCGGTCATGACCACCATGGCCACCGCGCCCGCGCAGCTGGCGAGCAGAGCGGCAGTGCGCGCCCGGCAGCAGGAGACGCGGCGTCCGGTCACGGCCCGCCGCCAGAGATCTCCAGTTCCCCGGCCGTTACCGGGACGATCTCGGCCGGAGCGGCCGCGGCGGCCCGGTCCAGGTACGCGGTGGCTTTCCCTACTTCTTCGGACAGGGCCGACACCGTCGTGCGCATGGTCTCCAGGGCAGCGGCCTTGTAGCCGTCGATCGTGTCGATCGTGGCGTAGATGTTGGCGAACGCCTGCTGGAGAGCCTGCACCGACACTGTCGAGGAGGCCGCCTGCCCGTGGATCTCCACCGTCTGCCGCCGCAGCAGCTCCGAGGTACCGACGATGATGCGCTCGGTGGTCTCGTTCAACGCGGTGATCTGGTCGAGCACCAGTTTCTGGTTGGCCAGGGCCTGCGCGACGAGCACCGCCGTCCGCAGGGCCGCGACGGTCGTGGTGCTTGCCCGGTCCACACCTTTGATCAGTTCGAGGTTGTTGCGTCTGATCATTTCCAGGGCCAGGTACCCCTGTGCGCTGACCGCGAGCTGGGTGAGCAGGTCCTGGTGTTTCTGGCGAACGTAGAACAGGACGTCCTCGCGGAGCATCCGTGCCCGCTCCGGGTCGCCGGCCTCGATCCGGTCTATCCGGGTGATGAGCTCGGCGTCGAGGCTCGAGGCGAGCTGGGTGTACTCGCGCAGCCTGCCCATGGTGGCCCACAGGTTGTGCTTCTCCTGCTCGATCGCGGCATTGTCTCGCCGTAACTCCTCCTGCCCGTTCTGTAGCGCATGCAGGATGGCGTCCAGCTGCGCCTGCGAGGACTGGTAGGAGGCGAAGTAGTCCCGCAGGCGGTTCCCGAACGGGATCATGCCGAGCAGCTTTTTCGGGCCCAGCAGATTCACCGTGGACGGGTCGAGGTCGCCGACCACCCTGCGCAGCTCAACCAGAGAGGTCGACACCGACGACGTCGCGTCGAAGGCACCGGAACTCATCGCCCGCGTCGGTTTGTCCAGCAGCCGGTTGGACACCGCGGCTGAGGCACGGATCTCTTTCTCGCCCATCCGGTGCACGGCGGCGACCTTGGTCGTGAAGGCGGGCGAGGCCGGGTCGATGCCGACCAGCGCGTCGGCGAAGGCCACCGCCTGGCCAGCCAGCCGCGAAGCCGCCTCCGGGCTGATCGGGACGGCGGGTCCGGCCTGCTCCGGGGCGACCGGCGCGACCGGCGCGGGCGGCACCAGGACCAGCTGCGCGCCGGGGTCGCCCGCGGCCGGCGGCAGGGTGGGTGGTGGGATGGTCATCAACCCGGCCCTTTCCGGTACTTCATCTCGATTTGACCGATCATCCGTTCGGATATCTCCGCGCTCGGTGGTTCGACGATATTGACCAGCTGCGGTGGCGGGCTGGCGCCGCGTTCGGTGGCGTACTGCCGGCCATAGCCGACGTCCGCGGTGCGGAACCCATGCCGGACAGCGAGACGCTGGAGCTCCGGGTCGGTTGTCAGCAGACGCCCGACCGCGTCGCCGGCAGGAGTGAGCGGGACGACGGTGTGTTTGGCATAGATGGTCGGATTCGGGTACATCAGTACCATGTCACCGCTCAGCGAGCCGTCCTTGGCGAGCAGGTGGGCTCTGAACTGGGCCTCATAAATCATGACCATCGGCGTCTTGCCCATACCGATGGTCAGGAAGTCGTCGAACGGCTCCTGGGACGACGCATCCAGGTAGCCCTGTTTGAGGAACAGGGGCGCGAGCCGATCTGTCATACGGTCGGCCGTCCCGGTGTCGGTGACGATGTTCCCACCGTTGCTGACATAGGAGGCGATCGCCAGATAAAGGGCTGCCGAGTTCGACGTCCGTACATCCGTCGAGCTGATGAGAATGGACTTCTCGGTCCGGTAGACGCTGTTTGCGGGCAGTTGCGACCAGCGGGTGCCGTTCGCCACCAGATCGAGGTACTTACGCATGTCGAACAGGTTGTGGTCGCCCTCTCGGCTACTGACATCCGCCGCGGTCAGGAGCGTCGCGATCGGGGCGAAGGTGGCTATTGCCATCGGCGTGAAGAAGGGTACGTAGGATGCGTTGATCTTTCGGTCGTGCCTGATGCGGTCCGCCTGTGGCGCATCCGCCGGGAACGCCAGGTCGAAGCCGGACAGATCGCGGGTGGTGGCGATCTCGCGCGATCCAGCGGAAGTGATCTCAAGTCTGTAGCCGGCCCGCGCGAGGGCGGACACCACCTCCGGGTCGGCGAAGTAGGACTGTTTCTCGGATGAGATCAACGCGCGGACCTTGGTCGTGCCCGCGCTGGGGCCGGACCGGATCCGCGGGACGACGATCAGCGCGACGACGCCGAGCGCGAGCAGCCCGGCAAGCGCGAGCCCGAGAACCCGGCGACCCTGCACGGTGTCTTCCTCCTCCTCTTCGTGCCTGTTGGCCCGAGTATGTCAGCGCGCTTCATGATCGTAAGTGTCATACCCGACAGCTTCCCGGCCGGCGAGGCCCGGCGTCCGGACGAGTCCCGTTCCGCGCTCCGCTGTCAACCGGATATTCGGTATTCATGATATTTGGACCATTTTATAGTGACAAGTCGGTAATATTCTTGTTGCTGACAGTAATATATCGACTGGATGAAGTGTTTCGCTAAACATCTCTTGTGACGGCGTAGGGCGGTAACCTCCTGTGCCACTACAGGGCCAACCGGACGAACCACTGGGCGACAAGTCGGGATGGCTGCCGCGGATCCTTCGGCGGCCTGACGCGGGCCGGGGCGGCGTGCCACGGTCGATTTGGCGGCGGTCCGCGGGGACGTTCGTGGGGCGGGAGACGAGAGGGCAGCCATGGTCATCTACGTGTACGACTTCCACCAGGGAAACAAGGAGCTGAAGGATCTTCTTGGTGGCAAGGGAGCCAATCTTGCCGAGATGACGAAGATGGGCCTTCCCGTCCCGCCCGGTTTCACGATCACGACCGAGGCGTGTCGCGAATATCTTGCGCATGGCAGAGAGCCCGATGCGTTGCGTGACGAGGTGAGTGCGCATCTGCATTCCCTCGAACAGGCGATGGGAAAGAGCCTGGGGCAGGCGGACGACCCGTTGCTGGTGTCGGTGCGGTCAGGCGCGAAGTTCTCGATGCCGGGGATGATGGACACCGTTCTCAACATCGGGCTGTCGGACGCCTCGGTCGCGGGCCTCGCCAAGCAGTCGGGTTCGCAGCGTTTCGCCTGGGACTCCTACCGTCGCCTGCTGGCGATGTTCGGCCAGACGGTCCTCGGCGTGGATGGCGAGCTGTTTGACCAGGCCCTGGACGCGGCGAAGAAGGCACGGGCGACCACCAGCGATCTCGATCTCGACGAAACCGACCTGCGGGGACTGGCCGAGACCTTCAAGACGATAATTCGGGACCAGACCGGCCGGGACTTCCCGCAGGATCCCCGGGAACAGCTGGATTCCGCCATCCGCGCGGTCTTCGACTCCTGGAACGGCGGGCGCGCCCGGCTCTACCGCCGGCAGGAGCGTATTCCGGCGGATCTCGGCACCGCGGTCAACATTGTTGCCATGGTGTTCGGCAACCTGGGCATGGACTCGGGTACCGGGGTGGCTTTCACCCGGGATCCGGGCAACGGTGAACAGGGCAGCTACGGCGACTACCTACAGAATGCCCAGGGCGAGGACGTCGTCGCGGGCATTCGCAACACCCTGCCGCTCACGGCGTTGGAGTCCATCGACCCACCGGCCTACGCGCAGCTGCTCGCGATAATGACGACCCTGGAACAGCACTACCGGGACCTGTGCGACATCGAGTTCACCGTCGAGCGCAACAAGCTGTGGATGTTGCAGACAAGGGTGGGCAAGCGTACCGCGGGCGCCGCCTTCCGGATCGCGACCCAGCTTGTGGACCAGGGCCTGATCAGCATGGACGAGGCGGTGACCCGGGTCACCGGCGCCCAGCTCGCCCAGCTGATGTTCCCCCGCTTCGGGCTGGCCGGATCGGTCGAGAAAATCGCCCAGGGCATGAACGCCTCGCCCGGCGCGGCCGTCGGTCAGGTCGTCTTCGATTCGCACCGGGCCGTGGAGCTCGCGGCCGCCGGGACACCGGTGATTCTGGTGCGCCGGGAGACCACCCCCGACGACCTGGACGGCATGATCGCCGCGCAGGGTGTGCTGACATCGCGCGGTGGAAAGACTTCACACGCCGCCGTGGTCGCCCGCGGTATGGGCAGGACCTGTGTGTGCGGGGCAGAGGAGATCGATGTCGACACCCGGGCCCGCCGGGCGGTCGCGCCGGGCGGCGTCGTCATCGGCGAGGGGGACGTGATCTCGATTGACGGGTCTTCCGGCGCCGTCTACCTCGGCGAGGTGCCGGTGGTGCCCTCGCCGGTCGTCCAGTACTTCGAAGGGACGTTGCTGGCGGACGGGAGCGACCCGCTGGTCGACGCCGTGCACCGGATCATCACCCATGCCGACGAAGCCCGCCGGCTCGGCGTGCGCGCCAACGCCGACACCGCTGACGACGCCGACCGGGCCCGCCGGTTCGGCGCGGCAGGCATCGGGCTGTGCCGAACGGAACACATGTTCCTGGGCGAGCGCAGGCAGCTGGTCGAGCGGCTCATCCTCGCCGATGACGACGAGGCCAGACAGGCCGCCCTGCTCGAGCTCCTCCCGCTCCAGCGGGACGATTTCGTCGCGATCTTCACGGCGATGGACGGGCTGCCCGTCACGGTCCGCCTGATCGACCCCCCACTGCACGAGTTCCTCCCGGATCTCACCGAGCTTTCAGTACGGCTGGGCGTTGCCGCCGCTACCGGCCAGCCAGTGACGGACGGTGATGCCTCGCTGCTGGCCGCGGTCCGCCGGCTGCACGAACAGAATCCGATGCTGGGCCTGCGCGGGGTGCGGCTGGGGCTGCTGATCCCGGGCCTGTTCGCCTTGCAGGTGCGAGCGATCGCCGAGGCGGCCGTGCGCTGCCGCCAGGCTGGCGGAGATCCACGCCCAGAGATCATGGTGCCGCTGGTGGCCACGGTCCAGGAGCTGGAGGTCGTTCGTGAGCAGGCCGAACAGGTACTGCGGACGGTTGCGGCCGAGACCGGGGTCGACGTTCCCGCATTGATCGGAACGATGATCGAAGTGCCGAGGGCCGCGCTGACCGCGGGCCAGATCGCCGAGGCTGCCCAGTTCTTCTCGTTCGGCACGAACGATCTCACCCAGATGGGCTGGGGCTTCTCCCGGGACGACGTGGAGTCCTCCTTCTTCTCCCGCTACCTCGACCTGGGGATCTTCGGCGTCTCCCCGTTCGAGTCGCTGGACCGTGATGGAGTCGGCCAGCTTGTGCGTATCGCGGTCGAGGCGGGGCGCGCAGCCCAGCCGAAGATCAAGCTGGGCGTCTGTGGCGAGCATGGCGGAGACCCCGACTCGGTGCACTTCTTCCATCAGGTCGGTCTTGACTACGTTTCGTGTTCGCCATTCCGGGTGCCGATCGCTCGGCTGGAAGCCGGCCGGGCCGCCATCCTCGACCGTGCCGAACAGACGGAAGCCAGGTAGGGCGTGTCCACAGGATCTTAGAGCGACCGGCGACCGGCGACCGGCGACCGGCAACAGGGGACGCGGCGTCGCGGGGCTGGGGGGCACGCGGCTCGCGTCATCGCTCCCATCCATCGCCGCGCGATGGATGGGTACCCCGGCTTGCCGGTCGCCATCCAGCACCTCCGGTGACTGCCCGCGTCGCTGTGCGTTGCCCACGCACCAGCCTTGCTTCTTGATCCATACGCCTGTTGCCAGGCGCTCTTACCAGGCGTGGCCCAGCCGGGACGAAGGTACTCCCCGCTCCGCGAACGTCCCGCGCAGAGTGCCTGTTCGTCACCGTCGTGAACTTCTGTCGCTGATACCGTTCGGGGCGGTGGGACCTGGGGTAGGGCCCTGGCTGTCGAGGAACAGCCGACCAGCCGGGGTGGCGGGGACTCACGTACGACACATCGTGACTGCGACAGATCGTGACTGCGACCTGGCCAGCCGGGCCTGTCCTTGATTACTCTCGCCCGCGACAGGTAGTCATGACATGTGGTCAGCCACGGATATGTAGTCAGGTGTGCCGGACTGCTGTGCACGGCAGCTACCCATACACAGATACGCAGGCGTATTAGGAGGCTGGCGTGGTAACTCCCGTATCCGAGGTCGTGATTGACCCGACCGATTTTGATCAGATCCGGGAACTGGCTCAGCAGCTGCGGGTCGACTCGGTCCGATCGTCGACATCCGCCGGTTCGGGCCACCCGACATCGTCGATGTCAGCCGCGGATGTGATGGCGGTTCTGCTCGGCCGGCACCTGCGGTATGACTGGGACAAGCCGGACGATCCGGCCAACGATCACCTGATTTTCTCCAAAGGGCACGCATCCCCGCTGCTGTACGCGATGTTCAAGGCTGTCGGCGTGGTCTCTGATCACGAGCTGATGACCGGATACCGCCGTTTCGGTCACCGCCTGCAGGGCCACCCGACGCCGATCCTGCCATGGGTTGACGTGGCAACCGGCTCGCTCGGGCAGGGCCTGCCGGACGCGGTCGGGGTGGCACTCGCCGGCCGGCTTCTTGACCGGCTTCCCTATCGGGTGTGGGTGCTGTGCGGCGACAGCGAGATGGCTGAGGGCTCGATCTGGGAGGCCTTGGACAAGGCGGCCTACTACCAGCTGTCGAATCTGACAGCGGTCGTGGATGTCAACCGTCTCGGCCAGCGCGGTTCGACCGAGCTCGGCTGGGATCTTGATGCCTACGCCCGCCGGGCTGAGGCGTTCGGCTGCCAGGCGCTCACCGTCGACGGGCATGACATCGCCGCGATTGACAAGGTCCTGACCGAGGCCGCCG
This sequence comes from Protofrankia sp. Cj5, assembly GCF_917627405.1. Lineage (NCBI taxonomy): Bacteria > Bacillati > Actinomycetota > Actinomycetes > Frankiales > Frankiaceae > Protofrankia > Protofrankia sp. Cj5. Next base: position 117,601 of record NZ_CAKJTO010000002.1, on the reverse strand, counting down.
AATCCGACCGGCCGGTGGTCGTGTTCGCCCGCACTCGCAAGGGGGAGGGTTTTTCGGAGATCGTCGATGCCGACGGATGGCACGGCAAGGCCCTGCCGCCCGATATGGCCGAGCGCGCGATCGCCGCACTCGGTGGCGAACGCAACCTGCGCGTGCGGGGGCCGGTGCCGTCGGCGTCCATCCGGCGGCCGGCGCAACCCGCGCCGGTCGCTGTTGAGCTGCCGGTCTACCCTCTCGGCGCGAAGGTCGCTCCCCGGAAGGCATACGGCGAGGCGCTCGCCGCGCTCGGCGCGCGGCCAGCGGTGGTCGCCCTGGACGCCGAGGTCAGCAACTCCACCCATGCCGAGGACTTCGCCAAGGTCCACCCGGACCGGTTCTTCGAGATGTTCATCGCTGAGCAGCAACTTGTCGCCACGGCGGTGGGGCTGTCGGTACGTGGTTACATTCCATTCGCTTCCACGTTCGCCGCGTTCTTCTCGCGCGCCTATGACTTCATCCGGATGGCCGCGATCTCGCAGGCGAACATCCGGCTGGCGGGATCGCACGCGGGTGTGGAGATCGGTGCGGACGGTCCGTCGCAGATGGCGCTGGAGGACCTCGCGATGATGCGGGCGGTGCACGGTTCGACCGTGCTGTACCCGAGTGACGCGACCAGCGCCGCCAAGCTCGTTGAGATCATGGCGGATGTGGACGGAGTCAGCTACCTGCGTACGACTCGTGGCGCCTATCCGGTGCTCTACGGGGCGGGCGAGTCCTTCACCGTCGGAGGTTCGAAGATCCAGCGCCAGTCGGACGCGGATGCCGTCACCCTGATCGGCGCGGGAGTCACCCTGCACCATTGCCTGGAGGCCGCGGACATGCTCGCGGGCGAGGGCGTCCCAGCACGGGTGATCGACCTCTACTCGGTCAAGCCGGTGGACGAGGCTGCTCTGGTGGCCGCCGCGCGGGCGACCGACGGCCGGTTCGTGGTGGTCGAGGATCACTACCCCGAGGGCGGCCTCGGCAGCGCGGTGCTGGAGACGCTCGCCGCGGCCGATGTGCCGGTGCGTCTGCGCCATCTGGCTGTTCGCGAACTACCGGGGTCGGGCACACCGACCGAGCTGCTGGACGCGGCGGGAATCTCGGCGAGCCACATCGCGGCGGCGGCCCGCGCGCTGCTGCGCTGATCTCCACTCCACAGCGCTGGGTCTTCCCGACGGCACCGCGGCGCGTTGGAGCACCACGAGGCTCCCCCGCTACCGGTATCCAGGTAGCGGGGGAGCCTCGTTCGTCCTGTACTGCCTGGTCAGTCGTCGGAGCTGCTGGGAGCCGGCGCTCCACCGAACATCATGTCGCACATCGTCAGGTAGAGCCGGTCCGGCCGGGGCAGAAACTGGATTTTTGACAGGGCCTGGTCCTGCCCGGCCGATTCAACGATGAACTCGCCGTACCCGAGAAGCCGACCCATTGGGTCTCGGTTGTAGGTGAGATCTGTCACTTTTTCCAGCGGCATGGTCTGCACCTTGCGGAAAAAGATGCCCGAGACCTTCATGAGGCGTTTGTCAGTGATCATCAGGTGGTCGACATGCCAGTCGGCGACCCGCCACAACATGCGCAAGATCATGAAGAGGGCGAACCACCAGGGGAGTGAGGCGATGCCCCCGCCGACTTTCAGCCCGTCGAGCAGGACCGTGAGCAGGACCGCGAGCACGATGGAGCCCAGCGTCTGCAAGAAGATGGGCAGCATGATGGCCCAGTGCATGCGGACCATCATGACCAGCCGCTCACGGGTGGCGAGGTACTTGTCGTCCCTGGCAGTGGGGTCGGGAATCCTGATTCTCACCAAGGTCGCCGCCACCGTCTCCTGGATTGCACCGGCAGTTCGCGCCGTGTCACAGAACTGTGTCGGTCACGAAGTTGGACAAGCCGTGTCCAGCAGATTGTAGGCCGTCGATAGCTCGATTGATGATGCTCGCCGCACTTTCAGGGGCGGTGACAACGAAAAAGATGACAAACGCGATGAGACCGTATCTGACGATCTTGTCCACGGCGGGCCTCCGGGCCGAAGTTGGGACGGCTGACCACAAAGTATCGCCGCTTCGCACCCCGGACGTGTGGAAATCGTGCCTATACGCTCGGCGCCGTGGCCGGTGAGTGGTACGAAGCGTCCGACGTGGTCCGTTGGGGCGAGGAGCGTCAGAAGAGTACACCCGACGATCGAACCTGGTTCGAGCGGGACCGCGCGCGTGTCCTGCACTCCAGCGCACTGCGCCGGCTGGCCGGCAAGACACAGGTCGTCGGCCCGCTCGACGACGACTTCCCGCGTACCCGGCTCACCCATTCGCTGGAGACCGCGCAGGTCGGCCGGGGACTGGCCCGTTCTCTCGGCGCGGATCCGGACCTGGTCGACGCCGCCTGCCTCGCGCATGACATCGGGCATCCTCCGTTCGGTCACAACGGCGAGGCCGCGCTTGACGCCGCTGCCCGTGCCTGTGGGGGTTTCGAGGGCAACGCCCAGAGCCTGCGTGAGCTCACCCGTCTCGAGGTCAAGATCGTGGATGTGCACGGGCGCGAAGCCGGGCTCAACCTCACCCGCGCCACCCTCGACGCGGCCCTGAAATACCCGTGGCCGAAGCGGGGCGATACGCCCAAGTTCGGTGTCTACGCCGACGACATGGCGATTTTCAACTGGGTCCGCGACGGCGCGCCAGCTGGCCGGCGATGCATGGAGGCGCAGCTCATGGACTGGGCCGATGACGTTGCGTACAGCGCGCACGATCTGGAGGACGGTGTCGTCGCGGGTCTGATCGACCTGGGCCGGCTGGCGGATCCCGGGCAGCGGGCCGATCTCGTGGCCTCGACCGCGGCCCGCTATCCCGCGGCGCCCGAGGCCGCGCTTGACGAGGCCTTGGAGCGCCTGCGGCGGCAGCCCTGGTGGGTCGCGGGCCCGGTGAGCACGCCGGCGGCGCTGCGCGCGGTGCGGACGATGACCAGCGAGCTGATCGCGCGGCTGTGCGTCGCCGCGGTCGCGGCCACCCGCCGGCTGCACGGCGAGCGTGCGCTCCGCCGCTACCACGCGGACCTGATCCTGCCCGCCACGACGGTCGCCGAGTGCTGCCTGCTCAAAGGGGTGACCGCGCGCTTCGTCATGGACCGCCGCGACGCGCATGACCGGCAGCGGCGGCAGCGCGAGGTCATCGCGGAGCTGCTCGCGCTGCTCGTCGTGCGGGCGCCGGAGGCACTCGACCCGCTGCTGCGCCCGGCCTGGTCCGCCGCCGCCGATGACGCCGCTCGCCTGCGGGTCGTCGTCGACCAGGTGGCCCGTCTGACGGACGCGAGCGCCGTCCGGCGGCACGCTCAGCTGACTGGCCGTTCCTGGCCGGTGACCCTGTGACAGCAGGTGGTGCCGCCCTGGTGACGGCCGGCCCCGTGACGCGGCTCCTGGCCCGCGTTGCCGTACCCGGCGGAGATGACCGTTGCTGTTTGCGCACCGCGTGCTTGGAAGATCGGCACTCTGGCGCGCTGACAAGTATCATCACGGGGGAAAGGGCGGACCCGCGGGGGCGGTGGCAAGCCGGTGGCATCAGCTGAGGGGCGGCGGCCCCGGTGTGACGCCGGTACCCCGCCCGGGATGCAGGGAGGGACGTGTGGCCGGACGCATCCGCGACGCAGACGTCGCTGCCGTGCGTGACCGCTCACCGATTGCGGACATCATCGGTGACTATGTGCAGCTGCGTCCCGTCGCTAGTGGTCAGCTGCGCGGCCTGTGCCCGTTTCACGATGAGAAGACCCCGTCGTTCAATGTTCGTCCACAGGTCGGTGCCTATCACTGTTTCGGGTGCGGCGTCGGCGGCGATGTGATCGCGTTTGTCCGGGCGATCGATGCCCTGTCGTTCCCGGAGGCGGTGGAACGCCTGGCCCGCCGTGCTGGGGTTACTCTCAGCTATGAAGGCGGTGGGGTGACCGGCCGCGTGGTCACCAGCCAGCGCCAGCGGCTCCTTGACGCACACCGGGCGGCGGCGGAGTTCTACACCGAGCGGCTGGCATCGACTGAGGCCCGTGAAGGCTGGGAGTTTCTCGCGGCGCGGGGCTTCGATCAGGAAGCGGCGTCGCGGTTCGGCGTCGGCTATGCGCCAGCGGGCTGGGACACCCTGACCCGTCACCTCATGGGCCGGCACTTCACCGCCGCGGAGCTCGTCCTCGGCGGCCTGGCGAAACAGAGCAGCCGCGGGAGACTGATCGACAGGTTTCACCGAAGGCTGGTGTGGCCGATCCGTGATCTCGCGGGAGACGTCGTCGGCTTCGGCGCCCGTCGGCTCGCCGCCGACGATCCCGGGCCCAAGTACCTCAACACCCCTGAGAGCCCGCTGTTCAAGAAGGCCAGCCTGCTCTATGGCGCGGACCTCGCCCGGCGTGAGATCGCGCGGCGGTATCAGGTTGTGGTCGTCGAGGGTTACACCGACGTGATGGCCTGTCATCTCGCCGGCGTGCCGACCGCGGTCGCCTCCTGCGGCACCGCGTTCGGCAGTGAGCACGTGACGGTGTTGCGGCGGCTGCTGATGGACCAGAGCGAACACCGCGGTGAGGTCGTGTTCACGTTCGACGGTGACGAGGCCGGCCGCAAGGCCGCCATCCGTGCCTTCGAGTTCGAGGAGCGGTTCGTCACCCAGACCTTTGTGGCGGTCGAACCGTCCGGGCTGGACCCGTGCGATCTGCGGATGGCGCGGGGCGACGGGGCTGTTCGTGATCTTGTCGCCGGCCGTCTCCCGCTGGTGGAGTTCGCGATCCGCGGGAAGCTGGCCGAGTTCAACCTCGACACGACCGAAGGGCGGCTGGCGGCGCTGGACGCGTCCGCACCACTGATTAACAGGCTGAAAGACCGGGGCCTGCGGCACCGTTATGCGGTTAACCTTGACAACTGGCTTGGTTTTCTGGACGAGGAGTTCGTGGTGCGGCGGGTCGCTGAGCACTCCGCACGTGTCAACGGGGGTGCCGCGTCCCGTGCCGGCTCCGCCCGCCCGGCGCTGTTGCGCCCACGCGACGCCACCGCGGATGACGCGGTCGTGGCGGTCGAACGGGAGGTGCTCAAGGTCGCGCTCCAGTATCCCGGCCTGGCCGGCCCCGCCTTCGACACGTTGCCGGCCGAGTTGTTCACGGTTCCCGCGCATCGCGCTGTCCGTACGGCCATGATGACGGCCGGTGGTGTATACGCTGGGCTGTCAGCGGCTGGTGATGTCGCGGGCTGGGTTTCCCTGGTGGCCACGGCGGCCGGGGACGATGAGCTCCGGCGGTTGGTCACCGGGCTTGCCGTCGAAGCCGTGTTCTGCGACCGCGATGTCGACGACAGGTACGTCGATGAGCAGCTGTCACGTATACAGGAGTTGCATGTGACCCGTCGTATCACGGAGCTGAAGTCGCGTGTGCAGCGGCTCAACCCCGTGACCGACGCCGAGACGTTCAAGCACGCATATGGTGAGCTGATCGCCTTGGAACAGCACAAGCGCCAACTCCGGGAACGGGGCCTGGGTGCCGCGTAACCTGGGTCGATCCCGAGAAGGAAGTGACGAGATTCCGCCCATGAGCAGTCCAGCCGTCCTACCGCGCGAGGCCCAGGTGGACGAGGTCAAGGACCTCATCACCAGGGGCAAGGAGATCGGTTTCCTCACCACTGAGGACGTCACGGTCGCATTGCAGGCGGCCGAGCTGCCGCCGGAGCAGACCGACGCCGTTCTGCAGGTCCTCAACGACGAGGGCATCGAGATCCTCGAGGCGGGTGGAGAGGACGCCGACGAGGCCGACCTGCTCGCCCGGCGTCGCCGTGAGGAGGAGGAACTGGCGCTCAAGGCGCCGACCTCCGATCCGGTACGCATGTATCTCAAGGAGATCGGCAAGGTTCCGCTGCTGACCGCGGAGGAGGAGGTCGACCTCGCCAAGCGTATCGAGGCCGGTCTGTTTGCCTCCGAGAAGATCGCGGCAGCCACCCGCAAGACCTCTCCGCAGATGCGTCGTGATCTTGAGGCGATTGAACGTGATGGCCAGGTTGCCAAGCGTAAGCTTGTAGAGGCGAACCTGCGCCTTGTCGTGTCGATCGCCAAGCGCTATGTGGGTCGTGGCATGCTGTTCCTGGATCTCATCCAGGAGGGCAACCTCGGTCTGATCCGCGCTGTGGAGAAGTTCGACTACACCAAGGGCTACAAGTTCTCCACCTACGCCACCTGGTGGATCCGCCAGGCGATCACCCGCGCTATCGCAGACCAGGCCCGCACCATCCGCATCCCGGTGCACATGGTCGAGACGATCAACAAGCTGATCCGCATCCAGCGGCAGCTGCTGCAGGACCTCGGGCGCGAGCCGAGCCCCGAGGAGATCGCCAAGGAGATGGACCTCACACCCGACAAGGTGCGTGAGATCCTCAAGGTCTCCCAGGAGCCGGTGTCGCTGGAGACTCCGATCGGTGAGGAGGAGGACTCCCACCTCGGTGACTTCATCGAGGACTGCGACGCGGTCGTGCCGGTGGACGCGGCCAGCTTCATCCTGTTGCAGGAGCAGCTTGACTCGGTCCTGCACACCCTCTCCGACCGGGAGAAGAAGGTCATTCAGCTGCGCTTCGGGCTGACCGACGGGCATCCGCGCACGCTGGAGGAGGTCGGCCGGGAGTTCGGGGTCACCCGCGAACGGATCCGGCAGATCGAGTCGAAGACACTGTCCAAGCTCCGCCACCCGTCCCGCTCCCAGAAACTCCGCGACTACCTGGAGTAGCAGCTGGCTTCAATCTCCGTTGGTTCAGGATTCGGACGATCAGCTTTTCACGCCAACGGTCGTCCGTTGGCGTTGGCTCAGCCAACCTGGATCTGCGCGGCCGTGGCCGCTACGCGCGTGTGGACAGCGAGGGCGGGAGCGCGCCCCCAGGGCCCGGAGGGCCAGTCGGGGGCGGCGACGCGGTGGGCGCTGCCCCGTGTTTGTCATCGTCAGCGTTGATCGTTCCGCTTTGATCCGCATTCGGACGCACGTAAGGGTCCTCCGCAGAAGGGCGTCCGGAAACGTGACCGCCAGATCGAGGTCCGTCATAACCCACTCGCGGATTTTCCAGGAAAGATCAAAAATTCTCGGTCTTCAGGTTACAATTTCTGAGCCGAGTTCTTGAGATGGAACGGAGACAGCACGAAGGCGGCGGTACCACAACGCCTCCCCGACTATGAGCGCAGCCATTGTCGACAGTACATTCGCCCAGGCGAGACCGATCATCGTCGGCTCAAATACCACGCCAACAGCGAAGCTGACGGCGCCGACTCCCTGCGAAATGGCTGCCGCCCGCTGGCCCATGGCACCGATCAGACGCCATGTGCAGCCCTGGAGGCAGAAGACGGCAACGCCGCCAAGAAGGAGCACCTGTGCCACCGGCACAGCCTGCGCATAGGCGGCACCGAAGACCAACGGAAGCACGGTAGGTGCGAGAGCGCAGCCAACAAGTGCAGCGGCAGCAACCGCCAGGGCCCCGTGGACGTCGATACCCGACGAGCGGCCCGCAAGGCCCCGGAGCGCATTTGCGGTGCCCAGGAATCCGAGCACCTGACCGACTGAGACTCCCACGGCGTACCAGCCAACCTCATTTTGGGTCAGCAGCAACGGAGCGAGCAGAAGATCGAGTCTGCTGTTCAGGTACTGCAAAGCCGTACATAGCTGGATTTCCCATGCCACGCGTGACAATCGTTGTGAAATCGCTGCGCGGCGTGCCCTCGTCCACGGTCTGGGTAGGGCTGGGCCGAAGAAGAGAGAGATGAACGACGAGCAAACGAGACAGCCTACCACCATGATCTCGCCATCGTGGTCCAGAGCCTTGGGTATGGCGGCCAGGAGAGCGACGAGCATGAGATAAAGGAGCGGCTGGATCAGGCGGACACCCAGATAGCGTCGGTGATTTCTCGCCACGATCAGAAGGCCGTACTGGAACTCCTGCAGCGTGGTTACCATGACGAGTATCAGAAACAAGGGGACAAGGATCGGGAAGAGAACCATCCCCAGCATGCCGGCAGCGATCAATGCGACGGCGGTGGCTGGCCGCATAGTGGTGGCCGCCAGTACGGCGAGTTGTCGGAGACGCGCCGGATCATGATCAGCCTGAATATCCTTTCCGATGACGACGATTGCTTTATCGACAGACAGAACACCGATCCATCCTAGGAACTGCCCCCACGCGGCGAATGTTGCAACTGTTCCTCGTCCGCTGGGCCCGAGAAGGCGGGCGGTGGTGACCCCGGTCGCTATGCCGAGAAGTTGCGCCACAAATAGCAAAGCGTCTGTATTCCGACTGTCCAGGGTTGCGGAACGGGATACTTCATCCGGTTTTCCAGGATTTTCCCGGTCTTTCACGAGAACCTTTCCGCCGATCATCAGCCCAATACGACGGCGGGACCGACGATGCGCGGAAGGACATCCTCTGATCTCGTTCCCCGCGGTAGGGGCTCTGCTGGACGCTGGGCCCGCGCGAGGAAAACGCGGGTGTACACACCGCTTCCGCGGCTTCCTGTTTCTGCGAGGTTCCATACAGCAAGACCACTGCTGATCATTTTCCACAATGCCGCTCGCGCGGCGCTTGCCGCGCCGTGGACATAGGGTCCACACGCACGAACCTCGAATTCCGTGAGGCCAGCTACCAGGAGTACGTGGGCAAGACTAGCTGGATCGAAGCCCGTCTCATGGGTGAAGTCGTGATATCGATGCATGCTGCCCCAGGGCGACTCCGCGTTCGGCGTCTGGAGTATGACCGTTCCGCCAGGTCGCAACGCCTTTCTCACGAGGTCAAGAAATTCAATGATCTCCGTCTTGTGGAGATGTTCGATGATATCGAAACCAGTAATGAGGTCAAATTTTTCAGCATGGCTGGAAAGGTAGTCCAGGACATTCTCGCACTTGACGTCGGGCCAGACCTTTCGCGCCACGGCAGCCTGTTCGGGGCTTACATCAACCCCGCTGATGTTGTGGTATCCGGCTTCCCGGAGAAGATAGAGGAGGTTGCCGTGGCCACAGGCCACGTCGAGACAACGCGCTTCCCGGCTGCTCGGCAGCCAGCCACGCAGGCGACGTCGGCAAGCAGCTGCCCAATGCTCATAGTCGGTCTCGGTCGAGTCAAGCAGGTGTGGAAGCTTCTCACTGGTGTACCGGGCGTATATACGGGTTCGATAGTCGGATTCCATGCTTACCGGCACAACAGCTCCATCCCGTTCTTCGGTGGGTGGTCAGCGCGAACCGCTGGGCAGCGCGAGGCCATTATGGTTCCACCGAAGAGCACGCGTGCGGCAACACGCCGAGCAAGCGCGCGGAAGATGTAAATATTCAAGAATATTCGAATTTTCAGCCATCTATTATTTTGGTCCCGTGCCGGCCAGAATGTCGGTTTTTGGGCCCGCTGGGTAGCAGTGGTTGCCTGCTACCACGGCGTCAGCGTGTAGATCCAAAGCAGGCGGCGATTGCCTGAGTGTGGCGGCGGTAGAAAATAACGTAAGGCAACTACGATGCGCAATATGCCGTACACCTTGAGTCGCAATAGGGAGGACATCGCATGCCACGCGCGCTGATCACCGGCATCACCGGCCAGGACGGCCTCTACCTGGGTGAGTTGCTGAGCGACAAGGGATACGAGGTATTCGGCCTCGTTCGCGGACAATCGAATCCGAAGATCGCGATGGTTGAGAAGGCGCTGCCGGGGATCCGGCTGCTGGAGGGAGACCTGACAGACCTGCCATCCCTCATCGGAGCGGTCGAAATCGCACAACCGGACGAGGTCTACAATCTGGGCGCAATCTCGTTCGTCGGGCTGTCGTGGCGGCAGGCGGAACTGACCGGCGAGACAACCGGCATCGGCGTCCTGCGCATGCTGGAGGCGATCCGGATAGTCACTTCGGACGAAATGGATCGAATCCGCTTTTATCAGGCATCGAGCTCGGAAATGTTTGGCAAGGTGCGGGAGACCCCGCAGCGCGAGACCACACCGTTCCACCCGCGCTCGCCGTACGGGGTTGCCAAGACCTTTGGCCACTACATCAGTGTCAACTACCGTGAATCCTACGGCGCGTACGCCGTGTCCGGTATTCTTTTCAATCATGAGAGCCCGCGGCGCGGCGTGGAGTTCGTGACCCGGAAAATCAGTCGCGGTGTGGCACGGATCGCGCTGGGCGTACAGGAAAAGATTACACTCGGCAATCTTGACGCACGCCGCGACTGGGGTTTTGCCGGCGACTACGTCGACGCCATGTGGCGGATGCTCCAGCGCGACGCCCCCGAGGACTACGTTGTCGCTACCGGCGAGACGCACTCGATCCGTGAGCTTCTCGACACGGCGTTCGGCCACGTCGGCATCGATGACTGGAGCGCATACGTCATCCAGGACCCGCGATTCCTACGTCCGGCGGAGGTGGATGTGCTTGTCGGTGACGCGGCCAAGGCGCGGGATGCGCTCGGCTGGCGACCAGCCGTTGGATTCAAGGCTCTCATCCAGATGATGGTGGATGCTGACCTTGCCGCCGAACGCAATGACCTCGAGCGGGCGGACAACGCGGATCATCGGCTGTTCCGCCACTGACCCGATCAGCGTAGTTGTTCCCAGTCCCCTCGATTGCCGACTCGCCCCCGGTTAGCGCAGCGGGATCGAGTCGGCGACCTGCCCGTCGTCGGCGCTGTGCACGTGCGAAACCGGCCGACATTCGGACACAGCGCCGGATGACGTCGTGGCGCCCAGAAGAAGTCGACACGCCTGCTCCGCATATGCCACAGGTTCAGTTACCGTCCGCGCCCATTCCCGGGCGCGTAGGCCGGCTGCGGCACAACGCACAGGGTCGGACAACAGCCTCAGTAGCAGATCGGCCAGGGCCTGCGTGGACTCGTCTACCGGCGACCAACCGGTCAGCCCGGCAACATAGGCATCGGCCGAGCCGCCGGAGAATGGCGCGATGACCGGGCAACCCGCAAGCTGCGCCTCGACCAGGACGATGCCGAAGCCCTCACCACTGGACGGATGCCCTACTCGGGTACGGGTACACAGGGCGAACAGGCCCGCCTTTGCGTAGAGCTCCGCGAGCTCAGCGTCAGACGGTGAGACCCGCAGCTCGGCTTGCACGCGATCAAGCAACTCGACCAGCTCGGCTGGGGCCGGTCCCTGCCCCGCCACGATCAGGCGCACTTCGCCAAGCCGCTCCCGAACCTGCACGACGGCTCCGGCCAGCTCCGGTAGGCCTTTTCCACGCCAGTCCGAAAGCCGAAAGACGGATAGTACCGTCGATGGGAGGTCTGGGCTGGACTGCCGGGTGGCCTCCAGCAGAGTCCGTCGCCACAGCGGATCGATCCCCGGTGGGAGGACCGCTGGGAGACCAAGAGACGATAAGGCACCCGCACTGAAGCTGCTGATCGTCAGAGGGCTTGCCCCCGACAGCCGCATGAGCAGTGTTCGACGCAGCGACGGAGTACCCCAGATGTCTGTGCCATAGAACGCGACGAACGACCGGCGCGGACGGGCCAGACCCGTTACCGGGACAGCTACCGGCATGAAACCGGGATGCCCTATCAGCAGGCACTCAACAGGGCGGTGGCGCCGAGCGACAGCAAGCGCACGAGCAACGAAGACCGCCTTGGCGGCCGGGGTGGGGTGGTGCCCAGGAGTGAGCAGATCGATCCTGTGGACCTTTGCGCCCGACCCCTCGAGTGCGCGGACAACGGTGGAGAGGTACCGCTCGATACCGCCACCAAGTCCAAGCGAAGGCGCGAGCAACAGCACGGTGCCAGCCGGGTCAGGCAGTTCCGCCAATCGATCACTACGGAAAGGATTTTTCACATCACATATTGTGCCCGAAGAACATCTCGAAACAGCAACACCGACGCGACGATCCTTGAAGGGCAATAATTCTTTTACTAGATTAGATAAATATCAACAGTGCATGCCCCGAAGCAGAGCCACGCGCGGGGCGAGAAAACCCCTGCCCTAGCGGAGCACGGTCTGCTGGGGCAGGGCGGGATGACCTGCCAGGTTCTCTTGGTCCATCAGACCGCTCGAGCCTTAACATGCCCGACACAGCAAGATTATCACTTTCAGTGAATCATCTGCTACCCTAGGTGCATCAAATGATCGACTTCAGGCGCTCGCCTACCATCCTATAGATGATCAAAACATCCGACGCACCGTTACCGCAGCCGTCATTGTACTTTGGCCGGCGCTCCTACCAAGAAGGCAGGGAATGCCCGAACATGTTGCCCAGTATCAGGTATCGGTAACGCGCACCGAGGTCGCCTCCTACCCGGACGCGGCGCCCTTCTCCCCTGATACGGCATATCCCGAGTACACGCACGATCACCTCAGCCCCAGCAAGAACCCGGTGTACTCTGGGGTCCGCCGGGTACTGGCACTGGCCGGGATGGACGCCGCGTACGTGGAAACGGCCCGCTGGAATCCACTAGGTGATTTTGTCGGACCGGGCGGAACGGTCGTACTCAAACCAAATCTGGTGCGGGAGCGCCATCCGCGTGATTCCGGTGGATGGCGTTACATACTCACGCACGGCTCGGTGGTCCGGGCCGTCGCCGACTATGCCTTCACCGCGGTCGGGCCCACTGGACGGGTGGTCGTCGCTGACGCACCACAGACTGATTCGTCATTCTCCGCGATCATGCACATACTCGGCATGGACGACCTGCAGCGTTTTTATCGGGAGCGCGGATTCACGTTGGACCTGATCGACCTACGGAAGGAGGAATGGACGACGGTCGATGACGTTGTCGTGGCCAGGCACCGCCTGGTGGGTGATCCCGGTGGCGAGATGTCCTTCGACCTCGCCGCGGCCAGCGAGTTTGTCGGTCACAGTGGCACCGGCCGCTACTATGGTGCTGATTATGACAGCCGCGTGGTGAATTTTCACCACCGTGGAGGTCGGCACGCGTACCTGCTGTCCGGCACTGTGATGCGATCTGACCTCGTGGTCAACCTCCCGAAGTTGAAAAGTCACAAGAAAGCTGGGATCACGCTTGGGCTCAAAAACCTCGTCGGGGTCAACGCGGACAAGAACTGGTTGCCGCATCATACGGAGGGTCGGCCCGACAGCGGCGGTGACGAGCATCCCAGTCGAAATACCCGGCACTCCCTTGAGCGGGCTGTTGCGACCAAGCTCCAACGGGTGGCGCTGGCCGCCCCTCGCCTGGGTGGCGGCATATTGCGAGTTGCTCGGCGTGGCGGCAGCCAGGTGTTCGGGGACGGCGACAGCGTCGTGCGCAGCGGCAACTGGTGGGGTAACGACACGGTGTGGCGCATGTGCCTGGACCTGAACAAGATCGTGGAATACGGCCGTGCGGATGGCACGGTGGCTCACACCCCGGACCCGGACCGGCGACACATCGTCCTTGTGGATGGGGTGATCGCGGGTCATCGTAACGGTCCGATGAACCCGGATGCACTTCCCTCCCGGTTGCTCGCCTGCGGGACGACCCCCGCCGCCGTTGACGCGGTTGTCACCTACCTGTTTGGCTTCGACCCGGATCGGGTGCCGGTGGTCCGCCAGGCGTTCATGTGTCGAAGCCTTCCGTTGGCCTCCGGTAACTGGCGTGAGATCCAGGTCGTTTCCGATCATGATCCGTGGAACGTCCGTCTCGGGGCGTTGCCGGTCGAGGTTACTCTGCATGCCGAACCACACTTCGCCTGGAAGGGGCACATCGAACACGAGCCGCGTACGGCAGTGCATCGATGAAGACCACCTCGTTGTTCGGATCACGGGCCGCGGCCACGGCATTCGCGGCTGCGTACACCAGCCCACTCGTCCAGGCGCACCTTCGTACGCTCGCCCGGTTGGAAATGGCCGACGCGGCCGAAGTCCGGGAGTGGCAGTTGGCCCGGCTGAGCAGGTTCCAACACAGATGGCTTCGATCGGTGCCCTACTACCGGGCGCGCCCGGAATACCTGCACGGTTCGCTTGATGACCTTCCCATACTGACCAAGGAGGCGGTTCGTCAGGTTGTCGGATCCTTCGCCCATCCAGGAGTGCCAGCTCGGCGAGTCACCACCGGCGGCACCGGCGGACGGCCCCTCGATCTCAGAATATCCTACCCGTCCTTTTTCACCGAATGGGCACATATCGCGTACGTGTGGGGTCGGGTAGGTGTACGGCCAACCGACCCGAAGATCACTTTTCGGGGTGGCAGCCTCGGTGAAGGCTTCGCCGGTCGTCCCATCCTGTTCCAGCCCACGTACAACCAGTTCCTGGTCTCGCCATTCCATTTGTCTGATCGAACGTTCACCGAGCTCCTGGATCGAATTCGGGACTTCCGGCCGGTGGCGATCTGGGGGTATCCGTCGGCTGTGACGCCCTTCGCGCGTTGGGTGGCACGAACCGGACCGTACCCGGAACTGAGCAGAATCCGGGCAGTTCTACTCGCCAGCGAGGGCGCCTTTGACTGGCAGCTGCCGCTCTTGCGGGATGTCTTCGGTGCCCCGGTGGTGCGCTGGTACGGGCAGAGCGAGAAAGTGGTGTTCGCAGGCGAGTGCCCGCGCCGGGTCGGCGTCTACCATGTCACGCCTACCTATGGCGTAGCCGAGATCGTCGCTGGCCGGATCATCGGAACCGGAATGACAAACACCGCCATGCCCCTCGTGCGTTACGACACCGAGGATGGGGGGACACTCCGATCACCGGATTCTGAGGGCGCACGGTGTGTATGTGGTTCACCGTTCCCCGTACTGACCGAAATTCGCGGCCGGTGGGATCAGTCCTTGGTCTACGGGGCCGATGACGAACCGATCTCCACCGCTGCCTTGAACTTCCACGACAGCGCATTCGCGGTCTTCGACAGGTTCCAGTTCCGGCAGGAACGGCGTGGCGAGGTGGAGCTGCGTGTCGCCGCCGCCCGGCAACCGGCAACAAACGACCTGGCCCGGGCCCACCGCCTGCTACAGGACCGGGTCGGCGACCGGCTCGCGGTGTCCGTCACCGTTGTCCCTTTGGACGAGCTCGTGAGCCGGCTGGGAAAGACCGTGACGGTGGATCAACGCTACCGACCGGCTTCCGCTCAGGACCAGTGTGATGCGCTCTGACACGGCCTGCTCGGTCAGACTGCAGCGGCTTCGAGGAATGTTTCGACATCCCGCGCCCGCGTCAGCCGGATCTTGCGAGCGCGCCAGGCGAACCAGACCATGCCGGTCATCCCACGACGTAATATGGAGATCTACTGGTGAATGCCAACCATCTTGCCGAAGAATTTGCACAGCTTGTACGGGAGCTTCCGTCGGCCCTGCACGATGCTTCGATGAGGGACATACGAAGGCAGGTTTTCCACGTCTCGACCGTCGCGGCCCTCGCCCAGGGTGGTCGGGTCTGTGACATCGGCGGCGGCGTCGGCCTGTTCTCCCTCGGCTGTACCGTAGCCGGTCTCGAGGCCGTCCTTGTCGATGATTTCGCGGACCCCATCAACGCAGAGCTCGGCGACGGGGTGCTTGACGTGTATCGTTCACACGGTGTGAAAGTCCTCCGCCGGGACGTGATCGAGGAGGGTTTCGGTGCGGAGGCGGAAAGCTTCGACATTATCACCAGCTTCGACAACATCGAACATCTGCATCATTCACCGAAGGCCCTGCTGCATGAGGTGACGAACGCCCTGCGTCCGGGGGGATGGTTCTTTCTGGGCGCGCCGAACTGCGTTGACCTCAAAAAGAGGGTCACGGTGCTTCTGGGCCGAGGAAAGTGGTCGGGAATGGCAGACTGGTACGAACAGCCGCGCTTCCGGGGGCACGTGCGGGAGCCCGATCCGGACGACCTGCGGTATATCGCGCGAGACATGGGGCTCGTGGATGTCCGCATCGAGGGCCGGAACTGGAACGGTTACAGCGACAGACGTCGCTGGGTGCGTCGATCCGTCGGTTATCTCGACCCGCTGCTGCAGCGACGGCCTTCGTTGTGCAGCGACATCTACATCGTGGGGCGGCGGGAATGAGCGGCGGACTGTCCTGGCTGCCGCTGGTCCCCAAACAGACCTGAAGCAGACGAGCTCATCGCAGTAGGTGGGATTCAGAGTTGAACATGGCAGTCTCGATATACTCCGCGTTTGACGAGGGGACTACGTGACGCGGACCAGGTGCCTGGGGCGGGAAATGCGGATTTTTTCCTCCCAACGGCCATGTGACTGGCAGCTGCGGATGCGCACAATGGATTCATATGCATACGTGGTCAGACGCACACCTGGCAACTGCTGCCCCGGCCGGAAGGGAATCAGGCATGTGCGGAATCGCGGGCGTAGTCGACGCAGACAGGGATCGGGCGGAACATCGGGTCGCCGCACTCATCAGGATGCAACATCACCGCGGACCTGACCACAGCGCGGCGATGTACACTCGACCTTCTGCGCTAGGTATCGCCCGGCTTGGGATCATCGCTCCATCCGACGCTGGTAACCAGCCGCTGTGGTCGGCCGGCGGAACCATCGGCACAGTCTTCAATGGAGAGATCTACAATCACCGGGAGGTTGCCCGCTGGTTGGGGATCGACGACACGCACGGAAGCGACGGACGCGTCATACCGCACCTCCTCGAGGTCCATGGCTCCCGCGAACTGTGGCGGCTGCGGGGCATGTACGCTTTTGCCGCCGCGGACGTACAACGGCAGAAAATCTTGCTCGCGCGTGACCCTCTTGGTATAAAACCGCTCTACTGGCGCCGGCTGTCAGACGGTACCGTCGCCTTCGCGTCGGAGCTACGGGCGCTTGCCGCAATAGCACCCCGCGGGTCCATACGGGCTGCGGCGGTGGCTCGCTTTCTGCATCTGGGCGCCTTGGGCGGTGATGAATCACCGCTCGATGG
Organism: Protofrankia sp. Cj5; assembly: GCF_917627405.1. Classification (NCBI taxonomy): domain Bacteria; kingdom Bacillati; phylum Actinomycetota; class Actinomycetes; order Frankiales; family Frankiaceae; genus Protofrankia; species Protofrankia sp. Cj5. Next base: position 100,800 of record NZ_CAKJTO010000002.1, on the reverse strand, counting down.
CATCCAGGCTGTGCCGGCAAACACCTGGATCGAGATCGATGCATCCGGCGAACGCGCACGAGGAACCATCGTCGGTCCCGACCGGCTCGGCGGTCCGCTCCCGCTCGGCGCACCCGAGACAGATGCCCCACTGCGCACAACTCTCCTGGACGCCGTTGCCGTCCACCTTGGCGCGGATGTACCTACCGCTCTCCTGTTGTCGTCGGGTATCGATTCTGCCGCGATCGCGTGGGCCGCGCGGGAGCTCGGAAGCACGCTGACCTGTCTGACGGTTGCACCGGGGCCACAGCAGGGTGAGGCTCTGGGAGCCGCGGCGATCGCCGCAGCGTTCAGTCATCATCACCAGGTTGTGACGGTTGGTGGAGATCCCCTGGACATCGAATCATTCTTTGGTCACATGCAGCGGCCGTCGATCGACGGCTTGAACACGTGGATCGTGTGCCGGGCGGTACGGGACCACGGCTTCAAGGTCGCGCTTTCCGGGCTCGGTGGCGACGAGGCGTTCGGCGGCTACAGCCATTTTCGGCAGCTTCCGGTCTTGCAGGTTCTCCGCGCGCTCGATCGTCTTCCCGCAGGGCCACGGCGGTGGGTGGATCAACAACTTGACCTGCTTCCAGGGCGTGTTCCGGCCAAGGCAAAGACGCTCGCCGCGCTTGGCGGTCCACGGACCGCTTGGGAGTTTGATCTCCTACATCGGTCGGTCTGGCCCCTCGAGCGTGCCCTTGCGGGCACCGGTCTCGTCGACACTGTGCCGGATCATGTTCAGCCCCCGGACGGGCTTGGCGATGGCTGCTCGTCCGCCGCTCTAATCCGAGCTGAAGTGGACAGTTACCTCAGCGCGACGCTTCTACCAGACGCGGACGGATTTTCCATGGCCAGCTCAGTGGAGCTACGTGTCCCGTTTGTGGACCGGTGCGTTCTTGCTGCCGGGCTGCACGCCGCGGAAGACGGTCGGGTCGGAAAAGTACGATTCGCCCGCGCCATCGGCGACCGTCGTCTGCTTCGAGCCGCACGCGGGCCTAAGCAGGGCTTCACCGTCGGGGTTCAACAGAAAATGAACGCTGGGCCGCTCTCGGCCTATGTCCGTGCGCTTGCAGATCCGACGGCCGCGGTCTGGAGTCATGTCGATCCGGTGATCGGCCGCCGAGTACTCGAAAGCAACAGCCGTCGTTGGGCGGAGATCTGGGCGCTCGCGTCGTTGAACGCGTGGCTTGAATCGCTCGACACCGACAAATGTGATCACTAAGTCGGCCATCTACCGATGAGCTCCAGACCAGTCGCGCTAGCAGCTGAAAGGGACGAAAAAATGCCATGACAGGCCGCCACGGAAATCTGATGATGCGGATGACCAACGACACCCGCTGTCTTTCCCGTGGTATAGCCAGCCAAAGAGAAGATACAGGGTCGGAAAAGCGAGGAGTCCTCTTGAAATTCAAGTCGCATCGTAGCGAGAAACAGCCCATCGACAGCGTCCAGATCGGCAATCGGGACTGGTGGACGAACAACCCGATGACCTACGACTGGCATGGGATGTCCAGCTCTGAGCCGATGAGTCGCGAATGGTTTGATGAAATGGATCGCCGATGGATCGAGGCGAGCTTCCCGTTTCTGTCCAAACGGCGGCCTTTCGACCAGATCATACCAGATTCGCTCGATGGTAAAAGGGTACTGGAGATCGGCTGCGGAATGGGGCTGCACACCGAGGAACTTATAACTCGAGGTGCGGATGTCACCGCTGTGGACCTGACGGAGAGCGCTGTCACCGCAACAAAGTCGCGGCTGGCCGTGAAGGGGCTGACTGCCCGCGTGCAGCAGGCGGATGCCGAGGAACTGCCGTTCGGCGCCGGCGAGTTTGACTTCGTATGGTCGTGGGGGGTGATTCATCACTCGTCGCGGACCACTCGCATAGTCCGCCAGATAGCCCGTGCCTTGTCAGCGCAGGGGGAGGCGCGGGTAATGGTCTACAACCGTGACGCTCTCGTGACCAAAATGTTGCTGGCCCGTTATTATATTATTGGCCTGGAGTTTCGCCACCGGAGCGCTGACGAAGTCCTCTGGGAGCATACTGACGGCTTTATGGCGCGATACTTTCATCGCGAGCAGTTCGAGGACCTCGGTCGAGGGTTCTTCGAGGAGGCTCGTACCTCAGTCCTGGGACAGGAGTCGGACGTCATCCCGCTACCACGGCAGCTGCGCCGCCACGTCTCGGGCTGGTTGAGCAACGAACGCAGGGTGGCCGCCGCGGCAAAGCGGGGCACTTTCCTGTTCACGATTGCAAGGAATCCGCTGAGTCGTTGAAGCGGCCTCGGGGGGATGTCGTCCGTCACTGCTTGTCCCGTCAATATCGATGGCGACTCTGCGATCAACGATCGGAGAAGAACACCCCACCCCACCCCGGATCCGAGCGGCGAGGGCGCCGACTCCGGCGGCCCGAGCGCGGCGCGGCCAGCGGCGAGGGAGCACGGGACACGGCCGGTGCGACTACTCCCACCTCGAGACCGGTGATCGGGCCGGTGCCGCCCAGGCCGGTGGCCAAGGGCCGGTTCACTGCCGCCTTCCTGGCCCGGCTGCTGTTCGAGAAGTATGTCCTGGGCCGGCCGCTGCACCAGATCGCCAGGCCCTGGCCGTCGACGGGCTCGATGTCGCCGAGGGCACCCTGTGCGGGGCGTTGAAGAGCGTGCACGAACTGCTCGCCCCGCTCGAACAGGCGGTCATCGAACGCAACGCCGCCGCCCACCTGCATGCCGACGAGACCAGTTGGCGGGTCTTCGAGCAGGTCGAGGGTAAGGAGGGTCACCGCTGGTGGTTGTGGGTCTTTGTCGCCGCCGACACTGTCGTGTTCCGGATGGACCCCACCCGCTCGGCCGCGCTGCTCACCGGGCACCTCGGCATCGAGCGCACCGACACCGCCCTGCCCGAGGGCCGGCGGCTGCTGCTCTCAGCGGACTTTTACACCGCCTACCAGGCCCTGGCCCGTGTCGAGGGCGTCGACCCACTCTGGTGCTGGGCCCACATCCGCAGGTACTTTATCCGGGCCGGGGACGCCCACCCCCAGCTGCGGTACTGGCGGGACCTGTGGGTGGGCCGGATCGCGGCCCTCGACACCGCCCACCGCGCCCTGGCCGCCGCCGAACCCGGCAGCCCTGCCCACCACCAAGCCACCGCCGCGTTCGAGGCGGCCCTGGCCGCCATCGACACCGCCCGCCGCGAGCAGGCTGCCGCCCCCGGCCTGCACCCCGCAGCGAAGAAGGTCCTGGCCACCCTGGACCGGGAATGGGACGGGCTGGCCCGCCACCGCTACGTCCCCGACATAGATCTTGATAGCAATGCGGCGGAAAGAGCATTGCGGACCCCGGTCGTCAGCCGGAAAAACTACTACGGCACGCACGCGGCATGGTCCGCGGAGCTGGCCGCCCGGGTGTGGACCATTACCGGCACCGCTGAGCGCAACGGCCGCGAACCCCTGGCCTACCTCGCCGGCTACCTCCAGGCCTGCGCCGCCGCCGGGAGCCGGGCACTCGCCGGTGAGACACTCGAACGGTTCTTCGTCTGGCTGCACACCCCCGGAAGCCACAATCACGATCTCAACGAAGAGATTCCGCCTGGCCCGGCGCCGTAACCCCACCCGAACAGATCCTGAGCCGTTCCGGACACCTGGCCTTCACCCACGGGCCGGGTCCTCGGCATGCTCTTCCCCGGCATCACCGAATACTTACCACCGAGCGGGAGGAGAAAGCCTCGATCGCCTGCGCGTCGAACTCGCCGTTCTCCGAATGGGGTAACACCTTCACCGACCCGCGGCTGGCCGCGGCCGTGGTCGACCAGCTCACCTACCGGGCGCACATCATCCAGACCGGAACTGATTCCTACCGGCTTCGCACTACCCGCGCCCTGAGGAACGCGGAAGCAGCGCCGGGGAGATAACCCGGTCCCTGCGGTCACCATCGGTGACCGCAGGGGTCTCACGGTCCGTGTCCGAGGATCGAGTCGAGTGGGGCCGAATCAGACCAACACGGCGGAGCCCAATCGGCTTGACATTCCCACTCCCTCCCGTCAATGCGATCATGCGCCGATTGCTGGCATTGCGTCTCGGGGCCCCACGGGGTCACCGAATATTTTATCCCCCAATTAACCCGAATGGCCGTTGGCGGGTGATTTGTCTCAGAAAGACAGCATCCCACATCGACTGCCGCCGTTCTCCGTTCAAGTGTCCGGCGTGTTGCCTACCAGCTACCCGAGCCGGCGCATCTGATGATTCATAATAACCGTGTGCCGTACCGCCGTTCGTGGCGGCTTTCTACCGGAGAAATGAAAGGAGTCGCTGCCGGGTGAAAACAGCCTCGGAGCATCGAGCCCATATTGACTCCAGCGCGGATCATCGTCCTGCATTGCAGCGGTTCGTCGCCTGCTCCGGGCGCGTGACCGCCGTTGAGCGTCCTGGTGTCCACAGCCAGATATCCCTCATTGTACGAAGCTGGCCTTTTCTTGTCGTCGTGGCAGCGTTCGGACCATATCTCACCGTCGGAGTCAGGACGGAGCAGGTGATGGTCTACGGCTCTCTGCTGTTGGCCATCCCGTTTCTCGTGTCAAAATTGAAGCTTGATGATCCACATGCATGTGTCGCGATCCTGTGGGTTTCTCTTCTTCTTCTGGTTATTGTTAATGCGAACCGAGTACCAGTGCCCGGCAAGTTTTTCCCAGGTAACCTGCTGTCCGGCGTCGACAGCTACCTCTACCCGCTGGCGGTGCTACTTCTGGTTGCATGCTGGCTGGCGGTGGGACATAAGCGACTTAGGTTACTGAATGTAGTCAGTCAGGTTTTTGTAGTTATGGTATCCCTCAACGGGATCATAGCTTTTGCCGGTCTTTTCAGTGATCCAACCAATCAGTTGCAGAGGTTCTGGGGATATTCTCCGGCCACTCTTGAGACGACGGTTGCTGTACGTGCCCTCGACAACGGTCGACTGACGGGAATCTTTGCTCAACCAGCTGAGGCCGGGGTCGCCTACTCCCTCGCGCTCCTTGCAGCCGTTTATCTTTTCGGCCGACACGGCCAAGACCGTCCGGTTCTTCTCGGACTTGCAGTGACACCTGTTCTCGTCGGTGGAGTCCTGAGTGTTTCGAAGATTTTTTTGCTGGTCGGTCTGCCACTAGCAGTGTGGCAGGCAATGGGACAAGGGCAGCGAACACGGCGACTACTGGTCCTCGGCTGTATCGCCGGGTTGGTTAAGATTTTTTCTTCCCAGTTCGATATCCCGCAGTGGCGAGGCTCCTGGATGCTGGCGTCGCTCTTCGGCGGTACCGGTAGTACGAGCGTGGAAAGTAAATATACGGCGGGACGACTGAGCTCTAACGGTTCTTTCAGTGTAGCATTCCAATATGTCTCGGAAACTCATCCATGGTTTGGCTACGGGGCCAGCGGTCTTGCCATTCCGTACGACAGTTCATGGATTGAGATAATGGTGGTCGGTGGATTCATCGGTGTGGCAATTTTTTCCTTCATACTGGTTATACTGATTTACAATTGGCTTAAAGGGAGGCCTGCGCGGCGGACTCCGGAGCGGTCGTTCGCCACTGCGGTCCTACTTCTGAGCATGGCAGCAACAATGGGTATCCCTGCATTTACGGCGAACCGGGTCGCACTGTTTATCTGGATTTTTCTAACGCTTCTTATACTGGTTGACGAGCAATCAGAACTTGGCCTCAAAGGGTCAGTGCACCATGCGTGAATCACGTCACATATGATATACCGTGGATTCCACTGACCAAGGAGACCAAAGTGCGCGGCGAAGCGCCTACCACAGCGGACCGCGAAGAGATTTCCCATGGGATCACCGAGGGTTTATCGGGACCCGCCATGGTGAGACGATTGGGCAAGAACCGGTCCATGGTCTATCGGGAGATACATCGTTGTGGTGGCCGTGGAAAATATCGAGCGGTGGACGCGCAGCAGCGCACCGAGGAACAGACGCGTCGACCGAAACCGCGCAAGCTCGCCGTATTTCGTCGGTTACATGACGCTGTCGCGGACGGCCTGGTGCAGAAATGATCGCCACAGCAGATTTCGGCGAGAATGACGATCGACTATCCGGACGAGCCGGAGATGCGCGTGTCCAGCGAAACGATCCACAGGCGCTCTATCTGCAGGCCCGTGGCGAACTGAAGACCCAACTGAAGATCATTCTTTGGTTCGGACGGGTGCGAAGGCATCCATCCGAGTCTACTACCAGCACACAAGGCAGCATAACGGACATGGCCAATATCAGTGAACGGCCTCCCGAGGTGGCCGACCGGGCCATCCCTGGACACTGGGAGGGAGACTTGATCATCGGTAAGGACGGCAAGAGCCAGATCATCACCCTTGTCGAACGGACCAGCCGTTTCCTCCCCCTTGCCCGCGTTCCCTATGATCGTTGCACTGATCGAGTGGCCCTCATTCTGTCGATGAAGGTTATGGCGCGATACTTTCATCGCGAGCAGTTCGAGGACCTCGGTCGAGGGTTCTTCGAGGAGGCTCGTACCTCAGTCCTGGGACAGGAGTCGGACGTCATCCCACTGCCACGGCAGCTGCGCCGCCACGTCTCGGGCTGGTTGAGCAACGAACGCAGGGTGGCCGCCGCGGCAAAGCGGGGCACTTTCCTGTTCACGATTGCAAGGAATCCGCTGCGTCGTTGAAGCGACCTCGGGGGGATGTCGTCCGTTACCGCTTGTCCCTTTAATGTCGATGGCGACTCTGCGATCAACGATCGGAGGTTGCCAAGTGAAGGTTGATGTCGAATGATCCGTGTGGCGATCGATGCGTCGTCAGCAGCAACCGGTGGTGGAATTTCGTACCTACGCCACATTCTGCCACGCCTTGCCCGGCACGACATGCTCGAAGTCGGCCCGATTCTGGCTCGTGTCGAGCGGTCGCAGGTCGCGGCCGTGATTCCGCCCGAACTACAGGTCGTACCCGCGTCCGGGCGCCTTGCAGCGCGCTCGCGCACATGGCACGAGGTAGTAAAAAACGAGCGTATCGATGTAGTCTTCGCACCGACAGAGATATCATTCTGTCGCTATGACATACCGCTCGTGCTTGCGTTTCGTAATTCAGCAATTTTTGACGAATCCCTGCACCGCGACTACCGTCGTCACGAGCGGGTCCGGTTCCGGATCCAACAGGCGCTCACAAAGCTCTCGGCACGGCATGCATCTTCCCACATTGCTGTCAGTGCGTATGCCCGCGATGCGGCGACATCTTTGCTCGGTATTGAACCTGAACGGATTCACATAGTTCGCCACGGCGGCCCAATTGAAAATGATTGCTACCGGCCGAGGTCACCACGGCCGGTGCGACGGCTTCTCGTCGTTTCTTCGCTCTATCGATGGAAGAATGTTGATCGGCTCCTGAGATGTCTGCGTCAGGTGCGCGGCGAATGGTCGCTCGACATCGTCGGGGACATGCCCGAAAAACGTTATGGGCAGGAAGTAAACCGACTGATCGATAGCATGAGAAGTCGGGTGACATTTCATGGTTACCTGACCGGCCAAAGTCTGGAAGAGATGTACCAACGGGCCGACTGCTTGATCTGGCCGTCGTATGGAGAGACCTTTGGCCACCCCCTCCTGGAGGCTCATGCGCACGGTCTTCCACTCCTCGTGGCACGGGCCTGCAGCAACGAAGAAATAGCTGGGTCTTCGCCGGCATACTACTTCGACCCATTTGACGAACTTGAAATTATCACCGTGCTCCAAAAATCGATCGGCACCATACTACCGTGCGGACCGCTACCCAGGAAGTACGACTGGGATGCCTGCGCCACGCATACAGGCGACATTCTCACCAAGGCAGCCCAGGGCTGACGATATTAGAGCTGAACCAGTGGTCGGTATATCGCTACTTGTTGGGTATTTTTCCGACCGTATATTCGGGTCAACCATGTTGCGATTAATAGCGTTGTCCCCGTGAAGATCGAGTCTCGAGCGATCTCGATGGCGCTCATCACGACGGAGGGGGCGATGTCGATTACCACCGACACTGTGATGATGCGTAGTGCAAGCCGTCCTGCTGTTGGTGCTTCTCCCAGAGTCCGGTAGATTCGATCGAGGCCGATCACATAGAGGCCGATCGCCAGTACTGTTCCGGTGACGCCAAAATTGACAATGCCGTCCCCGAAGCTAGTGATCAGTGATGACGTTCTGATGTTTGTGGAAATTCCGAAGTACGCCTGGGAGATTCGGGCGCCGTAGTCGACTGATGGTTTGTTCGGGTTCAGCACCCTAGGTACGGCTGCACCAAACTGGTCGCGCAGGTTCACGGCCTCGCGTGCGCTAGAATCATCACGCAACTCGATCGCTCTCGCAAGATACTCACGGTAGTCGATACGTGCGGTGACGACATCGACGAGGTTACTGAGCTCGACGGAGGGCGGACCGCCGCCGCTGCGGGGTCCTGCTTGAGCTGTGATATCCGTTCGGATGGCCGAACCAGCCAGAAAGAGCCCGATGCCACCGGCTGAAAGCGCGAGAATAACGGCGGCCTGCTTCGCGCGTCTGCGTCGGCTGGAACCGGTGACCCTGGCAAGAACGATTGCGCAGAGTAGCAGCGGTCCGGCGCTTCGGAAGCCGGTGAAGGCGAGAGTCACCGCATGGAGCACCACAAGGAGCGCCGCGGCGATGCCCGTGGCGGACCGACCTCGCCCGGTGGCATGGGCCGCGAGCACCACACCACCAGCGATAGCAGCGCCGGTCTGGCCGAAAAGGCCCAGGTACCCGCCCCCGCTTGTGCGCCCGGCGAGCTGCGCGGCCACTCCGGTCGCACCACTGGTGATCAGTATCAGATGAACAGCAAGGGCTCCCGCGGAAATTGCAAGGGCAGGGACGAACGAGGGATTCCCGTGCGGGACCACCCGTGTTCGTCTTGGCGGCCATGCACAGGACAATGTCCCGGCGAACACCGCAACAGCGATCCAAAGTGCCGCGTAGGTGTCGACAGGACCGACGGTGACAGTCACATTGCCCCAAGGCAGGCGGGCGGCAACCAGAAGTTCGATCGCAATCAACAGGACGTACACGACAACCAGCGCGGACAGTGCACGCCGCACGGCCAGCGCGCCCAGCCCCGCGATTGCCACGAGAACCATCGCATTGACGTCCAGCTCGGCGAGCAATGCCACGCAGGCGAGGCACAGTCCGGAAATCCAGATTGGTCCGTCCTGCGTTGTGCGAACATTGCTGGTGGCCACATTTCCCACGGTGAAACTCATTCCCACAATACCCATTGTTTCCGGCGATGGTCGCCTGGCAAGTGGCTGCTCATGCGGGCGTGGATGTTGTCGGCTTACGCCGCAGGGCGGTTGCCTGGGCTGTCGCAGCCGCCGCGGCCAGGACATGGAACGTGGAGTCCAGGCCGCAGGCTGCTCTCTGGTCGCCGCCCCGGCCCCCGATCCGCCGGCGGAACTCGCCGACGGCGGCCATATGGCCCTTGTCCTGGCGCCCGTGCCAGACGCTGCGCCCGGCGACGGTCAGATCGCGGAAATCGTCGAGGACGAGATGCAGATCGCCCGCGAGAGCTTCCACGCGTTCCTTGCCGATTCCGGGCGGGCGGGCCGAGGAGTACACGATGACCGAGGTCGACCCGTCAACGTGCCCGAGAACGACCGTCACGTCATCGACGGCCGGAGCGCCATGGGCTCCGGCGGCGTGCGTCCGTATCGATATGATCTTTGAGGGATTGAGGAACATGCAGGTGTCGACGAAGTGGCACACCTCCCCGAGCAGGCGCCCACCCTGGCGGCGGTCGGCGTACCAGTGCTTGTCGCTGACCGGCCCGGCCGCGACCCGGTAGACCAGCGTGAGGGGAGACGTCCGGCGCTCAAGGTGCTCTCGGGCGAGTGTGGCAGCGGGCGACCAGCGACGGTTGAAACCAACGAAGAGGACCCGGTCATTACGACGTGCGGCGGCATCGACCTTCTCCAGCTCCTCGAAGGACAGCGCGAGCGGCTTCTCGCACCAGACATGGCAACCCGCGTCGAGCGCCGTCACGACCAAATCGGCATGGGAGTCGTGCGGGGTTGCGATGACGACCACGCCGACATCGGGATCGGTGATGACGGCCTCCGCGCTGCCCGCGACTTTGGTGAACCCCGCGCGTTCGCCGAACCGCCTGGCTGTCAGGCCGCTGGCGGAGCTCACCGCTATGAACCGGTCGAAGCCGGCAGCACGGAAGGCCGGGAGCAGCACAGCGGACGAGAAGGCTCCGGCGCCGATCCAGCCCACTGCGTGGCGACCGCCAGAGGCGGCCGGTCTGTCCGTGTCCACGGCACGGCGCTGCCCTGGCAGGCCCGGCAGCTTTGGTATCCCAGGTAGCTCCAGCAGGCGCGGCCGATGCGCCGCGCTCGTCCGCGGCGTGGGAAGGACGATGGTTTCCCTGAGGGTTCGGGCGGTGTCATAGTCGAAGCGGATAGCCAGGTACGGCTCGCTCCTGCTCTCGATCAGGGTGTAGGCGGCGGTCGCGTCGTCGATCGCGAAACTGTGCGTGACGAGATCCTTGACTGTCAGCCGGCCGGTGGCGAGCAGATCAAGGACAGCCTCCAGATTGCGGCCTTCGGTCCAGCGGACCTGCCCGGCTGGGTAGTCGACTCCCCAGTCCTCGTACGCGCGCTCGTAGCGTCCAGGCCCGTACGAGCGCGCGAAGCGTACCGACAGTTCCCGGTCGTAGAAGGGGGTGCGGTCCAGATCGAGGCCGACGTCGCCGACGACCACGACCGTGGCGCGGTCCCGGCAGCGAGTCGGCACCCGGGCCATCAGTTCCGAGGTTTGTGCGGCGGCGCAGACCAGCACAGCGTCGGCGCCCCGGCCGCGGGTCCACCGCAGCACCTCAGCGGTTGTCGCCTCGCCCTGTTCCCGCAGCGTGTGGACGCCGGCCCGCGCGGCGGCGGCCAGCGGTAGATCAGCGATGTCGACACCGGCCACGTCGCATCCGCTCGCGAGCGCGATCCGGGCGGCGAGCTGACCGACCAGCCCGAGGCCCGCGACCACCACTTTCGCGCCCGGTCCGACATCGGCGAGGCGCAATCCGTGCAGGGCGATCGAAGCGACTGTGGCGAACGCGGCGTCGGTGGCCTCGACCCCGTCCGGAACAGGTACGCAGAGCAGACCGGGCACCGCCTGCACCTCGGCATGGCTGGCCCAGCCGGCCCCGCCGGTTGCGACAAGCCGGCCCGGGGAGATTCCACTGACCATCTCTCCGATTTCCACCACGGTGCCCGCAGCGCTGTAGCCGAGCGGTACGTCTCCGCCGAGCCGTGCCTGAACTGCCCGGACGGCTGTGGAAATCCCGTCGGTCCGGGCCCGTGCCGCCACCTGGCGGACCAGGTCGGGACGGGCCCGAGCCTTCGCCACCAGCCCTGACTGGGCAAGTGCCGTCACCGCTCGTTCGGTGCCGGGGGAGACGATGCTCGCCATGGTCCGGACAAGGACCTCGGTGGGCCCGATCCTGGGGGCGGGAACGTCGAGGACCTCGACCGCGCCACCCCGGACGGCCTGCACTACCTGCTTCATGTTTGTCTCGCCTTCTCCATATGCAGGCCGCGCGCGTTCCTGCCGGTTTTCCCGGTCGTCTGCCGGACGGCAGCGAGGTCCGTACGGATCTCGATCGGCAGCTGCGTGTCGATGACATAGACGACGGTGAGTGCCGGCACCGTGTGCTGCCACCCGACGGCCCGCCGAGCCGGGCGGAGGTCCCAGCGCCCTGACGATCGTGGTGCGGCGGTGGCACCCGCATCGGTGACCCGGGTGTGCAGGATGATCTCCTGCCCGGCCGCGGTGCGGATCCGCACGGTGCGCGCGGGGTCCTCCACGGTGGCGCCGGTGTCGGGCGCGAGCGGGAAGTGGACCTCCACCTGGTGGCGTCCAGCGCCGGTCACCCGATCGTCGATGCGCACCCGATCGGCGCTGACGCGGAAGCGGCGTTGGTGTGTCGGGTGTCCAGGCAGGTTCCGGTAGCCGTCGTGGGACGCGGTGAGGGCGGCCTCGCCGCCGTCCACCGCCATCTGGATGATGGTCGGACGGGCCCGGCGACCGGCGCGGAACGCACCCCAGACCTCGGTCGAGTCGATCCCGTCGATGACGACCGTCGCGTGCGCCGCGGTGGAGCGCTCGGCGGCGCGGACAGGCCCCGGCTCATAGGTCGAGGTCGCGGTGTCGACGATCAGCGGGGCGCCGTCCCACCAGAGCAGGAACGCGAGCGTGTCGGCATGGGCGTGCGCGGGCAGCGTGTCCGGGCACGCGGGCCCGACGTCGGCGAGCAGATGCCAGCGTCCCGCACGCAGGGCCGCGAGACCGGTCTCGGCGAGCAGCCGGAGCCCTGTCGGGCTCCGGCCGGACGTCCGCCTCGTGGGCGCGACTCCACCGGACAGCAGGTCGGCGACGGCGCCGGCGGGGACCGGGTAACCGTCGTTGAGCAGGGGCACGCTGCCGTCCGGCCCGACGACCACGCGCAGCCACTGTCGCATGCGGATGACCGCGTCGGTCAACTCGTCGGGTACCGCCGCCGCGGTGGCCGCCAGCAGGCCGACCACGTCGTCGAGATCGGCGAGTACCTGGCAGTGGTAGGCGGGAGCCCGTTCGAAGTGACCGCCGTCGGTCAGCACCTGGTGACGGACCTCGGCACGCAGCATGTCGACCCACGGGTGGTACCTGCCGGTCTCCGCGGTGTCTCCGATGGTGACCGCCAGGCCGATCAGGGCCTTGAGATTCTTGATGAGATGGTTGCCGCCGACGTCGGTTTCCAGGTGGAGCCGCAGGAAGGCCTCGTGCCGGCCGAGGTCCGCGCGCATCGTCGGCATGACCGCGCTGTTGCGGGCCAGCGGTTCGAACAGCGCGCACAGCGTCCATGCGCGCAGCGACGCGACGTAGGGCGCCCAAGCGGTGCCACGGGGAGCCGCGGTGGCGGTCCGCCAGGACGTGTAGAGCCGGGCGAACACCGACCGGGCCTGATCACGGTCGGGATGGGCCGTCAGTGACCAGGCCCAGTCCCAGTAGTGCAGGTGGTAGCGCCACAGCAGCGGCGCGTCGGCCTGCACCCAGTCGGCCGCGCGTGGGTTCTCGCCGGGCCGGTACAACCGGCGGGTGTGGCCGAGCAGAGTCAGCGATCCGTCCAGGATCTCGGTCGGGTCCGGTCCGGTGCCGGCATGGCGCCCGTCGAACGGCACGAATGAGCGCGGCCAGTTGGCGGAGCACGGCCAGCTGTCACCAGCCGGCGCGGCCAGGCCGAGTATCCGTTCGGCGGTCCGGGGTATCCGGGAGGCGAATGCTCGCTGGGTGCGCAGGCGCGCGCGGGCGAGGATCTGCCCCGGCTGAAGGTAGGCGACGGTGCGGAGATATCGGCCCGCTTGCGTGCCCGCGGAGCTGGTGACAGCACCGGGATCGAGCTCTGGCAGATGACGAAGAACCGTCATGCCAGTAGCTCCGCTTCGGCTCGGATGCCCTGCTGGAATGGCCGTGGGTCGAAGTCGAGGTCGGCGGCCGCGTCGTCGATGGGGAACGCCTTGTCCTCGGCGAGTCGGGCGATCTGCTCAGCACGCAGCTTCGGTCTGGCAGCCAGCCGTTCGTAACCGCTCACGACTGCGAGAGTGGCTCTCAACGGAAGCGCAACGGTGAGGATCTGGCGACCGACCGCTGCTCCAGCCTCCTTGACGATCGTGCGGAAGGTAAGCGCTTCGGGCCCGGCAATGGTGTACGTCCGACCGATGGTCGTGTCCCGCCGGGCCGCCTCCAACACGGCGGAGGTGAGATCGTCGACGTGGACGGGCTGCTGAAGACGGTTGCCGCCGCCGGGCAGTGGCAGCACCTTTGACCTGCGCAGGGCGGCGAGCAAGCGGGCCATGTTGCGGTCGTCCGGCCCTCCGTAGATCATCGTGGGCCGCAGGATGGTCCAGTCGAGCCCGCTGCCGGTAATCGTTGATTCGGCCTGAGTGCGAACTCGTTTCGTCGAGGCCGGGAGCGTTGTGAAGATCGCCGTTGTCGAAATGAAGATCGCACGGTTCAGTCCGGCGTCTTCGGCCGCTGACACGATCATGTCCGCGTGCCCGAACCCGAGCGAGGCAAGGTTGATCAGTATGTTGCCCTTCGACGCCCGGAAGGCGGCGTCCACCGAGGCCGGGTCGTCAAGGTCGCCGGGAACGGCTTCGGCGCCGGCCTCTTCGAGGGCGCGAATCGCTGCGGCGCTGCGGGCGAACCCGACCACATGATGACCTTCGCCGATCGCGCGGGCGACGACTCGGCGCCCCAGGAAGCCGGTTCCACCAGTCACCAACATCCTCATGTCAGCTCCCGCTGCCCGGTATCGGTTGTCTGGACGATTGCGGACGGCGGGGAGACGGCGGTCGCCCTGACCGTGATCGGCTCAGCGACATTCGCCGTCCGCTGCTTCGGCACGGCGGCCGAGCGGCCCGTCACCTCCTCGAGGAGGGTGCGATAGCGGCGCGCAAGCACCGCGCGGTCGAAATGATCCGTGACGTACGCACGCCCCGCCACGCCCATCGCCTCGCGCCGGTGCGGATCGCCGGCCAGGCTCCGGATCGCGTCGGCGAGCGCGGTGGGGTCTTCCGGCGGAACGACAACACCGCCCGCCGCGGCGAGAATACGGGCGGCCTCACCGGCGAGTGCGCCGATGACTGGGCGTCCGGCGGCCAGCAGCTCGAACATCTTCGACGGGATGAACGTGGTGAACAGGGGCACGTCCCGCAGCGGGACAAGGCAGATGTCGGCCGCGGCGACGATTCCCGCAACCTCGTCGTGGCGTACCGCAGCATGCATGGTGACGTTGGTGAGACCACGTTCGGCCACCCGGTCGGCGACTCGCTGCCGGTCGGCTCCCTCGCCGACGAAGGCGATGTGTACGGGTTCTCCAACGAGTTCGGCGGCCGCGTCCACGACCGAGGGCAGGCCTTGGGAGATCCCATGGGCGCCGATGTAGACCACGAGGGTGTCTCCGGATCGGGCACCCAGGGCCGCCGACGGCGGATCGGACGGGCTGAACCGGCGCAGATCGGCCCCGTTGTGAATGGTGTGGACCTTCCTGGCTGGGATGCCGCGCCCGATGATGTCATCCCGGAAACCGTCGGTCACGGTGACGACGGCGTCCGCGGCCCGGTAGGCGGCGAGCTCCAGGCGTTCGAGCACGGCGATGACACGGCGGTTACGCAGCACCCCGAGCTGCACGAAGATTGCCGGCCACAGGTCGCGGACCTCGACCACCAGGCGGGCCCGCCGCAGGCGCGCCAGCAGCCATGCCGAACCGAGCGGGAAGAAGGTCGGCGACGACACGACGATGACGTCGGCCCCACCGGCCGCATTCCCGCCGAGCAGCACGCTGGTCACCATGAACGACAGGTGACCGAGAGTCCGCCGCACGATGCCCTTGTTCGGCGTTGCGTACACCCACGTCCGTACCACACGGTAACCGTCGCGGTGTTCGACTCGTCGCCACGCACCGCGGTACTCCGGCGGGATGATTCCGGTGGGGTGGTTGGGCATCCCGGTCAGGACTGTCACGTCGACGCCGTCCGCGGCCCATTCCCGGGCGGTCTCGGCGAGCCGGGCCTGCGGGGCGCCGACCTCGGGTGGGAAGTAGTGGGTGATCAGAAGCACCCGGAGTCGTTGTGTAGTCGCCTTTGCGGTCATCGGGCTACCTCGACTGTGAGTACGTGATGGAGGCGGACTTCACGGATCTCCCTTGAGCGAGGAACGGCTTGGAGCGACCGGCAATAGGGGACGCGGCGCCGCGGGGCTGGGGCACGCAGCTCGCGTCATCGCTCCCCGTCCATCACTGCGTGATGCACGGGTACCCCGGCTCGTCGGTCGCCACCCACCACCTCCGGTGGCTCCCTCCGCCGCCTCGCGATGCACGCACCCCAGTTCCGCTCCTTGATCCACACTCTTATTGCCGGTCGCTCTTAGGCGCGCACTGTCAGTGCTTTGGAGCTTAGCGTGCCTATCTGGATACGATCCGTATGCACACTGCGGGCGCGGCGGCCGGAGCCTCGCCCGGCCGCGCCATCGACCACGCAGGGAGTCCGTCGTGCATGTGCTCTTCGTCGCCGCTGCTCGACCCAACTTCATGAAGGTCGCGCCGGTTCTCGCCGCGATCGTCGCCCGCGGCGCACAGGCCACGCTGGTGCACACCGGGCAGCACTACGACAGCGCAATGAGTGGTGTGTTCTTCGATGAGCTCGGTCTGCCCACCCCGGACCACTTCCTCGGGGTCGGTTCGGGCAGCCACGCGGCCCAGACCGCGGGTGTGATGACGGCGTTCGAGCCGCTGCTCGAGGACGTCCGCCCGGATGTCGTCGTGGTGGTCGGTGACGTCAACTCCACGCTGGCCTGTGCGCTGGTCGCGGCGAAGGCAGGTGTTCCGCTCGCCCATGTCGAGGCCGGCCTGCGCAGCCGCGACTGGTCGATGCCGGAGGAGGTCAACCGGGTGGTGGTGGACCGGGTCGCCGACCTGCTGCTCGTACCGTCCGCGGAGGCCGCGGACAACCTCCGGCGCGAGGGCTACCGGCCGGACCAGATCCACCTCGTCGGCAACGTCATGGTCGACACCCTGCTCACGAACGTCGAGCGGGCGCGGCAGGGGCCAACGCTGTCCCGACTCGGCCTCGCACCGGGCGGGTACGGACTGGTGACGCTGCACCGCCCGTCCAACGTGGACGACGCGGACGTTCTTGCGGGCCTGCTCGGAGCCCTCGCAACGGTGGCAGTGCGATGCCCACTCATCTTCCCCCTGCATCCCCGGACCCGGGCACGCATCAACGGCCGGCTCCCGGCGGGCGTGACGGCGCTTCCGCCCGCTGGCTACCTCGACTTCCTGGCTCTGCAGGCCGGAGCGCGGCTTGTCCTGACGGATTCCGGCGGGGTCCAGGAGGAGACGACCGTGCTGGGGGTGCCCTGCCTGACGTTGCGTGACACGACGGAACGCGCAATTACTGTCACTGAAGGTACCAATCAGATCGTCGGCACCGATCCCGAACGGATCGTCGAGGCGGCGCAGAGCGCTCTCACGTCACCGCCGCCACCGCGGCGGCCCGCGCTGTGGGATGGCTGTGCTGGCAGGCGAATCGCGGAGGTGCTTCTCGCGGGGGCCTACGGTCGGCCCGGCAGCCGGCCGACCGACATCCTGACGGATGTCCTTGTCGAACCGGCCACCGGCGACAGCGGTGTCGCTGTCGTCCGCCAGTTCGCCCCGTAGTTCGCCGGCCGTTGTTCGGACCACATTGTGGCCGCCTCGGCAGACCACGCCGTCGGTGTTCAGGCATTGTGTGATCGGTGCCAGACGGACGGCCGTGGTACGGGTGACAGCCGGGGCGAAAAGGCTCCGGAGAGGCGCCGAAGCGCTGCATTCCGGACGAGTCCAGCGGGTTATCCTCTGATATCTCAGGTGAGGCATCCGGCACGTCTGCATTTCGGGGGAAATGATGTTTGTCCACAGTGGCGGCCGTCTCGGCCACAAGCCCGCGGCCACGCCGTCGGCTCAATGGTGAAGCTGCTCGCGCCCGGCCGTCGGGCGCGGCTCCGGGCTGTCTATGGATACATGTTACCGAGGGTTTCTTCAGCTGATTCTGCTGCTTCCACCCTTTCCACTGTTTCCGCGGATGTCTTTTCAACGACACGGGTAACCGCGCCGGGCCAGGCCGGCGAGCGGGTCGGTTCCGCTAGCGCAGGCATTGCGCCGATGACGGCGGAACCGGCGCCGCTTGTCGGTCTCGTCGCCACCGCCATCCCGGTCTGGACGATGTTGTTGATTGTCGCGACACTGCTGGCCTGGCCGATGGCGTACGCCGAGTTCGCCTCGTTGCTGGGGAGCGGTATGTGTCTCGCCGCTGTGATCTTCCTGGTTGAACTGGCTGGACTGGCTGTCCGCTTCCGGCCCACGGATCGCGAGATTCAGCCTGACCGCCCCGGCCGTGCGTGTGGGCGGGTCGACGAACTGACCGGCCTGGCCAACCGGCACGGCTTTCTCGACCAGGCCACTCATGCGTTCGCTGATATCTCGGGCAGCTGTTCCGTAGGGGACGGAGGCCCCGAGCGTACGCGGCCCGGATCCTCCGGTTATGTTTCCTTCGTTCTACTGCTGATCGACATCGATCGGTTCAATGAGATCAACGGCAGCCTGGGGAACGAATACGGCGACCACCTACTGATTGAGGTAAGCCGGCGGATCAGCGTGGTCAGGAGGCCGAGGGATATCGTCGCACGAATCGGTGGGGACGAGTTCGTGCTGCTGCTGCACGGCATCGATGCGCAGCGGGCCCGGACAGTGGCGGCCGAGACGTTGGCTCGTGTCCGCAACGCTCTGGAGGTGCCGTTCGTCCTGGCCGGGATGCGGGTACCGCTGGAGGCGAAGATCGGTATCGCCGTTGCTCCCGAGCACGGTCGCGACGTTGGTGAATTGCTGTGTAACGCCGCCATTGCCCTGCGTGAAGCGAAGAAGGCGCGTGCTGGTCACAGCATGTACGACACACGGCTGGTTCGGCCCAGCCCGGCCCAGTTACGGCTGCGTACTGAGCTTCGCGCGGGCCTTCAAGGCGGGCAGATCGAACTGCGCTACCAGCCCAAGGCGGATCTGCGCACGGGCCGCGTCAGCGGGATGGAGGCGTTGGTGCGATGGCGCCATCCCACTGACGGCGTCCGCTCGCCGGACATTTTTCTCCCCGACATGGAAGCGGCGGGTCTGATGCCGGAGCTGACCTTGCTCGTCCTGCGGATGGCACTGAGCGAGTGCGCACGCTGGCGCGCGGCCGGGGCGGAGCTGTCGGTGTCGGTGAACGTTCCCGTGTCCGTGATCGTCGACTCCACCTTCGCACCGGTGGTGCACGATGCGCTCGGCGCGGCCGGAGTCCCTCCCGCCGCCTTCTGCGTGGAGATCACCGAGGATTCTGTGATGACGCGGCGTGAAGATGCCCAGCGCACGCTCGCCCGATTACGGGCGCTTGGCGTCCGGGTCAGCCTTGACGATTACGGCACCGGCTACTGCTCACTGGCCTACCTGCGTGATCTTCCGGCGGATGAGCTCAAGCTCGACCGGGTCTTCCTTCGTGACATCGAGTGGGACACTTCAGCCGCGGAGATCGTTCGTTCGGCTATTGCCCTGGCGCATACGCTCCGGCTGCGGATGGTCGCCGAAGGCGTCGAGACCATCCGGTTGTGGGCGCTGTTGGCAGCCTGGGGATGCGACGAGGCACAGGGCTATTTCATCTCTCGGCCGATGACCGGCGACGAGGTCCTGCCCTGGTTGGGCCGGTGGGCCCGGCACCCTCGGTTATTTCAGGAAATGATCATTATGGGTGGGGATATGACGGTAGAGGTCAGCCGGTCATGCGTGCGGCGAGAGTCAGGAGCCCAAGTGGCCGCGCCAGCGCGGCGCTGATCTGTTCGGCGCAGTACCGAAATGCCTCGATCGAGGCTCCGATCGGGTCGGCGATGTCGTCGTCGGTGGGACGCTCAGGCCGGGTCAGGCCCCGACGCCCCACCGCGAGGGCAACCAGCGCGTCCCCGTATGCCGGCAGCGAGCCAGCCGCATCGCCGTCGGAGGGGAGGCCGGTGGAGACGATGTCCGCGAGGGTGATTCCGGCGGTCAGACGGGCGAACTCCCGCAGCGTGAAGGTACGGCGCACGGCTTTCGGCACCATCGTCACAACGATGCCGCGGTGTTTGCGCTCCGCGCACAGCACGAGGCCGGCGCTGCGTACCGTGTCGACGTCGATGCGGTGCGCCCTGAACCCAGCTGGGTTGAGGCCTCGTTCGGCGAGGACTGTCGCGGTGTGGGGGTGCATGGGTGCGTAGGCACGGGCGTGTGTCCCGGCACTGCTGACGGTCACCGAATCCCTCTCGGCGCCCAGACCGGCCCGTAGCGCCGCGGCGGCGACGTACTCGGCCGTCGGTGACCGGCAAAGATTGCCCTTGCAGACCATCAGCACGTGCCACGGCGCGGGCACAGCGCTGGGAGGTGGCGCGATGGGGGTGGCTCCAGACCTCATCACGCCGCCGGCGTGTTGCGGGCCGGGTCGGGCTGTCCTTCGGCTCCGGTGTGCTCCGCCGGGAGTCGCCCGCTCCTGTCTGCGACCGCCCTGGCACGTCTGGTGGCCAGGAGGAGGCGAGGCAGCATGAGGTATCCGCAGATGAGCAGGATGGCCAGGGCAGCGGAGCCGAGTCGTACCGCAAGTGCCGCGCTGTAGCTGATAAGACCGAAAGCGGCGCTGGCCGCGGTCAGCGCTGAAACGAGTAGCGTGGCGCGGGTATGTGATCCGCCCATCACCGTGAGCTGCTGGTAGACGTGGTCACGGTGCGGCGTGTACCAGCCCTTGCCGGAGCGGATCCGTCGCGCCAGGGTGCAGGACGTGTCAGCGAGGTAGACCAGAAGCGGCGCGACAACGGTCTCGGGCCGGACTCCGTGCGCTACCGCGATCAGTGCCAGGACGGCGATCAGTGCGCCAAGGGCGTAGCTGCCCACATCACCGAGAAAGATCTTTGCGTGCGGGAAGTTGTAGGGGCCGAAACCGAGTGCGACGCCGACCGCCATGGCGCCGCCGTAGCGCAGGGTATCGAGCCCTTCCCAATGCCCGACAAGTGCGAAGGCGATGCCGGTCACGAGGGTCTGGCCAGCGGAGATACCGTTGATGCCGTCCATGAAGTTAAAAGAGTTGGTGAAACCGGTGATCCACACCGCGGCCGCGCAGGCGGCCGGCAGCACGAGCTGGACCGGGAGGTCCGGGCGGGTGACAACGAACCAGGCTGCGACCGTCGTACCTGCCGCCGCTATCTGGAGGCCGAGCCGGCGCGGTGCGGGGACGCCGTGGACGTCCTCGATGAGGCCGATGAGACCGAACAATGCGACCGCGACAACCACTACGAACATCTCAGGAGGGGGCGTGACCGCCGGATCGATGACGGGGACCAGCGTTCCCGTGAACAGCCCGAGGGCGACGGCCACGCCGCCGCCTCGGTAGGTCGGCACCAGGTGTGACGATCGTTCGGTCACCTGGTCGACTGCCGCAAGGCGGCGCATCCAATTGATCACGATTGGTGTCATGGTCATGGTGACCAGGAGCGCGACCACTGCCGAGAGCACCACGTCGTCCGCCACTCCTTCAGGTCCGTTCTTGAGTGCCACCGGGATGGCCACTTTATGTAGCAGTAAAATTACTCCCTGTGTTGCCAACTCTTCGCCGTGTCGCATCGGGGTCGTGGCTGAGCTCTGGGCTCGGGTGCGTTTCTGGGTGCGCTTCCGTTGCGACACGCACCGCGGCGTCCCTCTCGGCAATCTCTTGATCTGCGACTCTCTGCGTATGAGTCGTTGCGGAAAGTTGGTTGTCGTTGGCCAGGGCTATGTGGGCCTGCCGTTGGCGATGCGGGCGGTCGATGTCGGCTGGTCGGTCGTCGGGATCGAGATCGACGAAGGACGGGTCAAACGGCTCGGCATCGGCGAGTCGTACGTGGAGGACATCCCGGACTCGATCGTGGCCGCCGCACTCGAAAGCGGTCGTTACCACGCGTCGTCCCACTACGCGGACGCCGCCGGGTTTGACGTGGCTGTCGTGACGGTTCCGACGCCGCTGCGGGACGGCGTTCCGGACCTGTCCTATATCGAGAGCGCCGGGCGCAGCCTCGGTGCGCAGCTGGTGGCCGGGGCGACCGTGGTGCTGGAGTCCACGACGTACCCGGGCACCACCGACGAACTGTTCGGGCCTCTGCTGGAGGAGTCCTCCGGGCTGGTCGCCGGGGACTCGTTCTTCCTCGGATACTCGCCGGAGCGGATCGACCCGGGCAATCCGACCTGGAACCTGGTCAACACCCCGAAAGTAGTCTCGGGGATCGACGCGGCGTCGCTGCGGGCCGTACGGGAGTTCTACGACACCCTCGTCGAACGGACCGTGCCGGTGGCGGCCATCCGTACGGCGGAACTGACCAAGTTGCTGGAGAACACCTTCCGGCACGTCAACATCGCTTTGGTGAACGAGCTGGCGATGTTCGCCCACGAGCTGGGGGCCGACGTCTGGGAGGCCATCGAGGCGGCGTCGACCAAGCCGTTCGGCTTCCTGCGCTTCACCCCCGGTCCCGGCGTCGGCGGGCACTGCCTGCCGATCGACCCGTCCTACCTGTCGTGGCGGGTGCGGCGTAGCCTCGGGCGTAGCTTCCGGTTTGTGGAGCTCGCCAACGATGTGAACGACAACATGCCCGACCATGTCGTGCGCCGGGCCGTGGAGATGCTCAACCGTCGGCGCATGGCTGTGAACGGCAGCCGGATCCTCCTGCTGGGGCTGGCCTACAAGAAGAACACCAGCGACACTCGGGAGTCCTCGGCGGTGCGGGTCGCCGCTCTGCTCGCCGCTCTCGGCGCGGACGTGCGAGCCGCAGACCCTCATGTCGACGACTCCTGCCTGCCGTCGGGCGTGGCCTTTGTCGAGGCGGACGCCCAGGAAGTGGCCGCCGCCGACCTGGTCGTAGTCCTGGTCGATCACGATGCCTTCGAGCGGGGCCTGGTGGCACGCAACGCCCGCGCTGTTCTCGACACCCGCTGTTGGCTGCCGTCGCGGCGCTCCGGAGGCCATGATGATGTTGAGGTTGCCGGGGCTGATGTTGTCCTCCTGTGACGAGCGGTCCCCGTCCCGGCCGTCGGGTGGGTCGCTTGCGCGTTGGCGGCGCCGAGTGCGCCGACCGGCTGGTGGTACTCGCCTCGTCGCCGGTCAGGCCGTCGCCGGTCAGGCCGCGTGAGCGCCGCCCGGCCACGGACGGTGCTCCACGTCGTCGACACCGTGAACCGGAGTGGTCTGCTGCCGCGCACCGTCGAGCTGATGAGCCGGCTCGATCCGACTGAGTTCCGGCTGGTGTTCTGCGCCCTGGCCGGCGGACCGGGAGCGTTTGATCACGAGATCCGCTCGCTCGGGGGACAGGTGTACCACTGCCGGCTCGGCCCGTCCTTCCCGCGTGCTTTCTTCCTGTTGCTTCGCCAACTGCGGCCGTCGGTAGTCCACTCGTGGGCGCGGACATCCACCGGGACTGTGCTCGGGCTCGCCCGGATGGCCCGGGTGCGGCGGCGCGTCGCCCATCTCCACGACAGCCTGGGCGGGCGGGGCAGCGGCCCGGTGACGTGGCTGGGGCGCGCTGTCGACCGGGGCCTGATTGACGCTGGCGCGACCGATCTGCTGGCGGTGTCCGAGACCACCATCCGCAGGTTCTGGTGTTCCCAATGGCGGGCCGACCCGCGCTGCCGGGTGATCTACGACGGATTGGCGGTCGAGCCGTTTGGCGTTGCCATCGCGGCCCGGCGGCGAGCGCTGGAGGCCGCGCCGGCGGGCGTCGACATCCCGATCACCATGCTTCACACCGGACGGCTCGCGACGAACGACACGGGCCGGCTTCGCCCGGTGGAGATCCTTGCGGCGCTCAGCGCCCGCGGGGCCGACGCCCGCCTGCGGCTCGTCGGGCCTCAGGAGCCCGCGGAAACCGCGGCGCTGCTCGCCGCCGCGGTCAGGCATGATGTCCGCGATCGTGTCGAGCTGCTCGGGGAACGCGACGACATCCCGCGGCTGCTGGTCGCCGCGTCCTTGTTGCTGGTCACCTCCGACCGCGAAAGCCTGCCCAGCGCTGTGCCGGCAGCCTGCGCGGTGGGCACTCCCGTGCTGTCCGCGGACCTGGCCGGCGTAGGGGAGATCTCTCGGCTCCTGCCAGGGATCACCATGCTGCCGTTGTCCGCCGCGGACGGGCTCTGGGCCGACGCCGCGCGGGCGCTGACCGACGTCCCGCCATCGCTGGACGATCGACGGGCCGCGCTGCGGCACTTCGTCCGCTCACCGTTCACGATCGAGAACTGGCAGCGGGAGCTGACCGCGATATGGTCCGAGTCGATTTCCACGGCCCTTCCAGCACTGCGCGGAGAGTCATGATCAAATAGTATTTGATCATGAATGAGAATGTCTGCTGGGGGAATTCATAGGGATGCGGCAGGGGGTTTTCCGCAGACCATTTTAGCCGTTGTCGGATATCTATTAAAGCCGTCCACGGAACGGCCGATGAACATTTATCGGCAGGTTTTCCGGGTTGGGCTGGCGTACTGGCTGGGCCGCCACCACGTTCTTCTGTTCTTCCTTTTCCTTTTTCTTTTCGAGTTCGCAGCCGGTTGCCGAGGCGCGGCGGCACAAGTCGTTACGACCGGGGGCTGTCGCCGTAACTTGTGCCGCCGCACCCGCTGAAAGGTACCGGCGGCCCCCACCCCGGTGGGGTGAGTGGGGACGGAGGCGGGGACCGCCGATACCCGTTCGACCTCGGTGGCCAGGGCACGGTTAGCCGGCCACCGAGGAGCTTGTAGGCGTCCTCCGGCCGAACCGAAGACGGCGCGAAAAGGGCCAATATCGCGCCGCCCTCGGCCGGCCGGAGGCGGGAGAAACGATCTCGCGTCCAGCCCTCTTCCGCATGTTTCCAGCGGCGGTTGGTGGCTGAACTGTTTGGCAGCTTAGGGCGCTTCAAGCACGTGCGTCTACTCCCAGTTAGGCGACATCCGTCCCAGCGGAATGTGGTTCGCCCGCTGACCGCCGAGCCCTGAAATTACCGCGCCGCGCCGCATACGAGCGAGGCGATTCGCTGTCCCCGGAGCTGCCCGTGTATGAATTCTCGGTTCGCCCCGGCGTATCGCTCATTTTCCGGTACCGGTCCGCCGAAATACATTCGAGCCGGTATCGCCGAGGTGAACTCCGCCCTGCCTGGAATACCGGTCCGTGCCACCGGCGCCACCGGAGCCGGGGCCGGGGTCGGGGCGACGGCCCACCCGCGCCGGTGCCGGTATGGCCGTGCCGGCATCGACGCGACGCGGTGAGCCGCGGCGCTGGGCACGATGCGGTCCGGTGTTTGTGATCGAATATTTGCATTATCGAGAATATTGATGTACGGCTTGGGTCGCGACGGTGGCCGGGGTGTGACCCATACGGATCCGGCAGGCACCGGTCTGGATCAATCCGGGGGCCGTCGTGCCCATGCCACTTCCGGCCGTCCTGTCGGGAGCAGCGCGGATGGCCGCTGGAGAGAGCGCGCCGTACCCGGACGGCAGGCGTGGAGGTATCGAAAATCGTTACGCTGCGTAAATGAAAATCTTGTGCTTCGCGAAACTATGAGCCAGGTCGGCACAAGCGCGATCCAGCCAGCCGGTAGTCCGACAAATCTGGAAAAAGCGCTAGGTAAGCAGCTCATGGGCGCGCCGGGCGCCGATCTGTGAGGAGGCCAACAGCGATCCGGCCGGATAGCGGCCGATGATGTCCGAAGTCGTTAGGCTCACTGCGACAACAGAAAGCACATGACGGCAGAGAGGTTCCCTGACGTGGTTACGCGAGTGGGTGTCAACGGCTTCGGCCGTATCGGCCGCAACTTCTGGCGGGCGCTTCAGGCGAGTAAGCGTAACGACGTACAGATCGTCGCGGTCAACGATCTTACTGATAACAAGACCCTTGCTCACCTCCTGAAGTACGACACGACGCTGGGTACGCTGGCGGAGGCGGTCAGTGTCGGCGATGGTGGGATCAAGGCCGGTGACAGTTTCATCAAGGTGCTCTCCGAGCGTGATCCGGCGGCGCTTCCCTGGGGCGATCTCGGGGTCGATGTGGTTGTCGAGTCCACCGGCCGGTTCACCTCGGCCGACGACGCGCGCAAGCACGTCCAGGCGGGCGCGAAAAAGGTCATCATCTCCGCCCCGGCCAAGGGCGAGGACCTCACCGTGGTCATCGGCGTGAACGACGACGTGTACGACCCGGCGAAGCACACGATCCTGTCGAACGCGTCATGTACGACCAACTGCGTCGCGCCGCTGGCCAAGGTCCTTGAGGACGCCTTCGGCATCGAGCGCGGCCTGATGACGACCGTGCACGCCTACACCAACGACCAGGTCATCCTCGACTTCCCGCACTCGGACCTGCGTCGTGCCCGTGCCGCCGCGCAGAACATCATCCCGACGACGACCGGCGCGGCCAAGGCGACGTCCCTCGTCCTGCCGCAGCTCAAGGGCAAGCTGGACGGCCTGGCCATGCGGGTGCCTGTCCTTGACGGCTCGGTGACGGATCTGGTCGCGACCCTCAAGCGCGAGGTCACGATCGAGGAGGTCAACGCGGCCTACCGGGCGGCGGCCGACGGCGCGCTCAAGGGCATCCTCGTCTACACCGAGGATCCGATCGTCTCCTCCGATATCGTCGGCACGTCGCCCTCGTGCACTTTCGACTCGCTGCTCACCATGGCCAGCGGCAACCAGGTGAAGGTCATCGGTTGGTACGACAACGAGTGGGGTTATTCCAACCGTCTGGTGGATCTCACCGCTCTCGTTGGCGGACGTCTTCAGTGACCATGGCACGATCATGAATTATCCGCGCGTGCGGCCCGTGCGCCGATCCGGGGGTCCGGATGGGCTGACGTGGGAGGTTTCGACAACTTTCGCGTGTTTTTGGAAACCCTGGAGCAAACGGCGTGAGAATGATTGACGATCTGCAGGTCGACGGGCGCAGGGTTCTCGTCCGCAGCGACCTGAATGTTCCGCTGGACCGGTCCGGGGACACTCCCCGAATCACCGATGACGGGCGGCTGCGCGCGAGTGTTCCCACCATCCGCGCGCTGCTGGACCGCGGTGCCCGGGTGGTCGTCTGCTCCCACCTGGGGCGTCCCAAGGGCATGCCGGACCCGGCGTACTCGCTCGCCCCGCTCGTCGGGCGGCTCGCGCAGCTGCTTGGGCGGCCGGTCACGTTCGCCGGTGACGGCGGTGGTGACATCGCGGGGCCGTATGCCCAGAAAGTCGTCTCCGAACTCGGCGACGGTGAGGTCGCTCTCCTGGACAACCTGCGTTTCCACCCCGGCGAGACGAGCAAGGACCCGGCGGTACGCGCCGCGTTCGCGGACCAGCTCGCCGGCCTGGCCGAGTGCTATGTCGGCGACGCCTTCGGCGCCGTCCACCGGGCGCACGCCAGCGTCGTGGATGTGCCCGCAAGGCTTCCGCACGCCGCCGGAGCGCTGGTAACCAGCGAACTGAAGGTGCTGGCGGCCCTCACCGGGTCTCCGGCTCGTCCCTACGTGGTCGTCCTCGGGGGCTCGAAGGTCAGTGACAAGCTCGCGGTGATCCGGGCGCTGTTGCCGAAAGTCGACGCTCTCCTGGTCGGCGGCGGGATGTGCTTTACCTTTCTCGCGGCGCGGGGACACGCCGTCGGCGGTTCGCTGCTGGAAGCAAGCATGATCGATACGTGTAAGGAGCTGTTGGGCGAGGGCGGGGACAGGATCGTGCTGCCCACCGACGTGGTGGTGGCCGAGGAGGTCTCGGCCGACGCGGTCACCGCGGTGGTCCAGGCCGACGCCATCGCCGACGCGCAGAAGGGCCTCGACATCGGCCCGGCGTCGGTGGCGCTGTTCGCCAGCCGGCTGCGCGGTGCCCGCACCGTGTTCTGGAACGGTCCGATGGGCGTGTTCGAGCTCCCGCCGTTCGCGGCCGGTACTCGGGGCGTGGCTGAGGCCATTGCCGGGGTCGACGGTCTGACCGTCGTCGGTGGAGGGGATTCGGCCGCCGCTGTCCGTACTCTTGGTATCCCCGAGGATTCTTTCAGTCATATTTCCACGGGGGGTGGTGCCAGCCTCGAGTATCTGGAGGGTAAGGTCCTGCCCGGTCTCGCGGCCCTGGAGGCATGATGGCGATCGACAAGCAAGCCGGCGACGGCAGGAAGCCGCGCGGCAGCGGGCGGCAGGCGCTGATCGCGGGCAACTGGAAGATGAACCTGAACCACCTCGAGGCGATCGCGCTCGTCCAGAAGGTGGCTTTCGACCTGAAGCCAGCCGAACTGGACAACGCCGAGGTCGTTGTCCTGCCTCCGTTCACCGACCTGCGCAGTGTCCAGACCCTCATCGATGGTGACAAGCTTGCCATCGGTTACGGCGCCCAGGATCTCTCCCCGCACGGTTCCGGCGCCCATACCGGTGACATCAGCGGTGCGATGCTCGCCCGGCTGGGCTGTGGCTACGTGGTGGTCGGCCACTCCGAACGCCGCGCTGACCACCATGAGGACGACGCGCTGGTGGCGGCCAAGGCGCGGGCCGCCTACAGCCACGGCATCACCCCGATCGTGTGCGTGGGGGAGCCCGAGACGGTCCGGGCGGCGGGCAGCCATGTCACCCACGTTCTCGACCAGATCGACGGTTCGCTCGACGGGATCACCCTGGAACAGGCCCGCACGCTGGTCATCGCCTATGAGCCGGTGTGGGCGATCGGCACCGGGCGGACCGCCTCCGCGCAGGACGCACAGGACATGTGCGCCGCGATCCGGGGGCGGCTCGCCAAGCACTTCGGCGCCGCGGCCGCCGCTGTCATCCGCATTCTCTACGGCGGGTCGGTGAAGGCGTCGAACGCGCCGGAACTGTTCACCCAGCCCGACGTGGACGGCGGTCTCGTCGGCGGCGCGAGCCTGGACGCGGCGGAGTTCGCGGCGATCGTCCGCAGCGCGCCGCCGAGCTGAGTCCTGAGTCCTGAGTCCTGAGAACGGACGGGCGGGGCAGGCGGGACGGGCGGACGAGCCACTGCGCGGCAGGTGGCCTGATCCGGGTGTGCTTGGGTGGCTCCGGTGGCGGGATGCGCTCCCGCCGGGAAGGGGCTCAGCTCAGACCATGCGACGCAAGCATGCGCTCACCCGGGTCGGCACCGTCGTGGCTGTCCTCGGTCTTGCCTCGGTCGCCTGCACAGACGCGGGACGCCACGGGCAGGTCTCGCCTGCCCCGCTGGTCCCGCCCGCCGCGATCAGCTCCAGGACCATCGCGCCGTCGGATCGGACCGGCGGGACGCTGCGGGTGGCGGCGACTACCGACTGCGACTCCTGGGACCCGCAGCGGACCTCGGCCGTCCGCTGCTGGAACCAGCAGCGGTGGATCTCCCGCCAGCTGGTGACCTACAGCGTGAGCGCCGGCGTCGCGAAGCTGGCCGGAGATCTCGCCACCGACGTGCCGACGTCCAAGGACCTGCGTACCTGGACCTACACCATCCGCGCGGGGCTGGCGTTCGAGGATGGCACACCGATCACGTCCAAGGACATCAAGTACGGGATCGAGCGGGCGTTCGCCACGGACGTGATCACCGGCGGTCCAGGTGAGGTCGTGAAGCTGCTCGCGGACGACAACGCCCCCTATCCGGGGCCCTACAACGATCCGGATCCCGATCGCCTCGGTCTCGCCTCGGTGATGACTCCGGATGATCTGACCATCACGTTCCGGCTGAACCGGCCGTTCGCGGACTGGAACCTCGTGATGGCCTCACCGGTCTCAACCCCGGTGCCACGGGCGCACGACACCGGCGCGGCCTACGGCGCGCGGCCGGTCGCCTCGGGGCCGTACAAGATTGAGAACTACCGTCCGGGTGAGTCCATCACCCTGGTACGCAACCCGAGCTGGAGCCCGAAGAGCGACCCGAACCGGTCCGCCTTCCCGGATCGCGTCGTGGAGCGGATGGGGCTTACCGCGGCTGACATCGACAACCGCATCCTGACCGACCAGGTCGACGTCGCCGCGGCGCAGACCGGGGTGGGAGCCCAGGCCGCGGCCCGGATCGTCGCGAACCCGAGCCTGCGGGCGGACCGCACTGTCGAGGCACCCACGGGCATCCTGCGTTACCTGGCGGTGGTGACCAAGACCGCTCCTTTTGGCAACATCCACTGCCGCGCCGCCGTGGCCTGGGCACTGGACAGGCAGGCCCAGCAGAGCGCCCGGGGAGGCCCGATCATCGGCGGGGACATCGCCGGGACGATGCTCACGCCGCCGGTGCGTTACTACTCCTGGTTTGATCTCTTCCCGAGCCCCGGCGGTACCGGCGACCTTTCCAGGGCCAGGGCGGAACTCGCGGCCTGCGGCCAGCCCGCCGGCTTCGCGACGACGCTCGTCACCGGGCCGGACCCGCTGGACGCCGCACAGGCCGAGGCGCTCCGTGTCTCGCTGGCCCGGGTCGGTATCACGGTCACCGTCAGCGTTGTGGATGATCCGCAATACCCCGCCGCGGTGATCGGGACACCCGACCGTGCGCACGCCATGAACTACGGCCTCATACTGACTGCCCGGCAGGGTGACCGGCCAGCACCGTACGCCTTTCTCAGCCCGCTCGCCGATGGGCGTGAGATCCGTCCCCAGCATAACCTCAACCTCGCCGAGCTGGATCAGCCCGCGATCAATGCGGACCTCGACCGCGCCATCCAGACGGTGGACGAGGATGACGCGGCCGGCATCTGGACGGCGCTGGACCGGGCGGTCGTCGCGTCTGGTGCCTACATCCCGTTGCTCTATGATCGGGCACTCAACGTCTACAGCGATCGGCTCACCAACATCCGCTACTCGTCAGCTTTCATGATGGTGGACCTCACCTCGCTCGGCGTCGTCCCGTAACGAGCAGCTGTCTGGACGGTCATCGCCCGGGCAGCCGGGGACATGGCGTGCCGTTCATACGACCGGGACGCCGTGATGTAACTTGGCACGATTGTTGTACCTCCACTGGAGGCGCGATCATGGTCTTTCGCGCGCCTGGTGAGGCCTCACAGTGACGGCTGGATGACGACGGCGCGGGAGCAGGTCTAAGAGATGACTGTTGGGCTGTCCATTGCCCTGATCATCACGAGTGTGCTGCTGGTGCTCCTCGTGTTGCTGCACCGGGCCAAGGGGGGTGGGCTGTCCACGCTCTTCGGCGGCGGTGTGTCCTCCTCGCTCGGGGGTTCTTCGGTCGTGGAGAAGAACCTTGATCGATTGACGATCGCCGTCGCGCTGATCTGGATTACCTCCATCATCGGCCTGGGCCTCCTTCTCAAGGAGTGAGCGGCCCTGGACGGACACGAACGCCGGCCTTGACGCTGATCGTCTGCCTGGTCGTGCTCTTCGGGGCTGCCGCGGCATGCGCCGAGGGTGGTCCCGGGCCGGTGCGGGTGACGCCGGTCACGACCACGGTCACCTCCGAGCCGACGGACAAGCCCGGCGGAACGCTGCGCTTGGTCGGCGCCACCATGCCCACCGGTGACCCCGGCTGGGCGGCTGACCCCGCTTCGAGGATGCTGGTACGGCTGGTATCGCGCCAACTGTATTCCTACCGCGCGAGCACTGACCCGGTCTTCGCCGCGGCACCCCAGCCGGATCTGGCGGTTGGCCCCCCTGAGATCAGCGAGGGCGGGAAGGTCTACACGGTCGTCCTGCGTTCCTCGGTGCGCTGGGACACCCCCGGCTTCAGGCGGGTCACCGCGACCGATGTCGCCCGCGGCATCAAGCGGTTGTGCACCCCGCCGAAGCCTTCGCCCATGCGGGGGTACTTTGCCGCCACCGTGACGGGTTTCGCCGTCTACTGTGACGATCTCGCGCGGACTCCGGTGGCTGGCGCGCGTGACTTCATCGAGCATCGCGACATCAGCGGTGTCCAGGTCATCGGCGATGAGACCATCGAGTTCCACCTGCTTGCGCCGGCCTCCGACTTTGCCGATGTCCTGGCCCTGCCGGCGGCGGCCCCGGTACCGCAGGAGGCTTTGGCATACCCGCCGGATTCGTCGGGCTACCTGGAGCACCTCATCTCCGATGGCCCTTACCATTTCTCGGCGGCCGTGAACGACGAGGCCTACCGGCTCTCCCGTAACCCGGCCTGGAGCGCGTCATCGGACGGTGTCCGCCCGGCACTTGCCGACCATGTCACGCTACGCATCAACATGGACGCCGCCACCGCCCAGGCTGAGATCGAGTCCGGGCGGGCTGACCTGGCTCTCGACAGTCCCGTACCCGCCGCGGAGGTGGCGGGGCTGGACGCCCGGGCGGACGGTCGGCTGTCCACCGACGGCCCGGGATCCGTCGTGTCGCTCACCGTGGGGCTGCACGGCCCGGCCGCCGCAGCCCTGCGGGTGAGCGCCGTCCGGGTGGCGCTCACGTACTGCGTGGACCGCGCGGCCGTCGCGGCGGCTCTCGGCGGGCCTGTCACGGCCACCGCGACCGCGCAGTTGCTGCAGGCCCCCATGGCCGGCTACCAGCCTCGGGATCCCTTCCCCACGCTCGGCTCGACCGGCGACGCGACCCGTTGCCGGGAGGGCGCGCGGAGCGCGCCTGGCGGTCCGCTGACCGCGCTGACCCTGCTCACCACCGATTCGGCCGCGGCCGCGGGCGTGGCGTCAGCGCTCCGGGATGGTTTCGCCCGCGGGGGCGTGGCACTGCGCGTCATCGCGGTGCCCGCCGTCGACTATCCTTCGCGCGCCATGGCGGCCACCGAAAGCCAGTCCTGGGACCTCGCCCTGGACACCGTGACGCCACAGTGGTTCGGCAATGCCGGGCGCACCGTGTTCCAGCCCATGCTGGAGCCGGCATGGTCGGGGCCCCGACCGGCCGATGGCGGATACCGTAATGAACAGATCACCTTGTTGCTGCACAGCGCCCTCGCCGAGCGTGATGCCGCCACCGCCAACACCCGCTGGGGTGATCTGGAACGGGAGCTGCTCACCGATGCCGCGGTTATCCCGTTGGCTGTTACCGTGGTGCCGCGTATGCACAGCGTTAACGTTCGTGGTTTCGTACGGCTGGGCTCGCTCGACAACGGTGATCCCACCAGCGTATCTATGGGCATTGCGTGAGAAGTGCGCTTACAGTGACCTGAAACCGTCGTGCGGATGACCGGCGGTGGTGGGTGCGACGAGGTCGGCCCATCTCGTCTTACACTCGGTCAGGCCGAACCGGCAGGCGCTGGGGGCCGGGTCCGGAGTCAACCAGCGGGACGAGACAAAGGAGTAGACGGACCGTGGCAGGTGGTAACGCCATCCGAGGAAGTCGGGTAGGAGCGGGACCAATGGGGGAGGCTGAACGGGGCGAGACCGCCCCGCGGCAGCGGATTTCCTTCTGGTGCGCCAATAATCACGAAACCAGGCCGTCGTTTGCGGCGGAGGCCGCGATTCCAGAGACCTGGGACTGCCCAAGCTGCGGCTTCCCGGCGGGCCGCGACCGTGACAACGTGCCCGCGCCGCCGAAGACCGAACCGTACAAGACCCATCTCGCCTACGTCCGGGAGCGGCGTAACGAAAAAGACGGCGAGGCGATCCTGGCCGAGGCCCTTGCCAAGCTGCGGGGCGCCGTTTAGAGGCTCCGGCAACAGGGGTGTGGGTCAAGGAGCGGGGCTGGGGTCCGTGCCCCAGCCCCACGGCGCCGCGGCGGCCCTGCCTGACCGTGGAGTTCCGGCCGTGGCACCGGTCGCGGCGTTCGTCGATCGGTACCACGCGGCCCCGGCTGTTGTGACGCCAATTTGGTGATCCTGGTTGACGTGTGCCGTCT
The DNA here is from genome assembly GCF_917627405.1 of Protofrankia sp. Cj5. NCBI lineage: Bacteria > Bacillati > Actinomycetota > Actinomycetes > Frankiales > Frankiaceae > Protofrankia > Protofrankia sp. Cj5. The sequence continues at coordinate 67,494 of NZ_CAKJTO010000002.1, read as the reverse complement.
CGACAACCTACCGAGCCGGCGCCGTGGCGCGTGGTGCCGGAACCTCGGCTGCCGCGGCGCGGTCCAGCAGCCACAGCGTCCGCTCCCGGCCCTGGGCGCCCGCGGCCGGGATCTCTGGGGGGTAGGCGCCCGAGAGCGCCCGCGCCACCGCGGCGGTCTTCGCGTCCCCTGCGGCGAGCAGCCAGACCTCACGGGCCGCCCGGATGGCGGGGAGCGTGAGGGTGATCCGGACCTGCGGCGGTTTGGGGGAGTCGGGGACGGCGACGGCCGTCGCGGTGGCGTGTACGGCTGGGGAATCCGGAAAGATCGACGCTACGTGGCCGTCCGGCCCGATGCCGAGCAGCAGCACGTCGAAGGATGGGGCGGCGATGTCCGCGCCCGGCGGGGCGTGTTCGGCAAGCAGCTGTGCGTAGGTGGCCGCGGCCGCGTCGGCGTCGGCCGCGCTGTCCGGATCGCTCATCGCGAAGACCCGAGCCGGGTCCAGGGGCAGCGCGTCGAGCAGCGCCGCCCGTGCCTGGCCGTCGTTACGGTCGGGCGAGCCGAGGGAAACGAACCGCTCGTCCCCCCACCACACGTCGACCCGCCTCCAGTCGACCGTCTGGACGGCCGGACTGCCGCGCACCGCCCGCAGCGTCGCCACGCCGATACCGCCACCGGTCAGCACCACCGACGCGGTGCCGCGGGCGGCCTGCGCGTCCGCTAGGCTGATAATCATCCTGGCGGCTGTCGCGGCGGCGAGCAGGCTCGCGTCGGGGTGGATGATGACCTCGGCAGCCGCGCCCATCAGCCCGCCGCCCCCGCGATCGTGCCCGTCTTCCGTGTGATCGTGCCCGTCGTGCCCGTCGTGCCCGGGCTGTCCACACTGCTCGCCATCGGGTCGCGCCAGATGTGCTCGCGCACCGGGGAACGAGCTGCCAGCCCCTTGACCGTGCTCCAGGCGGCCAGCGCATCCGCGTAGGGCCCGTCGTGGTCAAGCCTGCGCAGCTCCTCGGCCAGCAGATCGCCGAGACCGCGTTCGGCCAGCGGCACGGCCCGGTCGGGCTGGCCGGGCCGTTTCAGCACAGCGGTGCGGGAGTCCTGCCGGGCAACCGTCAGTTCGCCGTCATTAAGATCAAAACGTACTTCGGCAAGCCCGTGGTGCGACTTCGTCTCCACGCTGACCGGTAGGCCCAAACGGTCGGACAGCCACCCGGACAGCAGACAGACGCTGGGGTCGCGGTCGCCGCCGGCAATGGTGGCCGCCCGCGGCCTCTCGGTGAGCGACTCGAAGGCGGCGGCGATCAGGGTCCGCCAGGCGGTCAGCCGCGTCCAGGCGAGGTCGGTGTCGCCGGGGGCGAAGTCCGCCGCCCGCTGGCGCAGCGCGGCGACGGGATCGTCCGCCGCGGACGTGTCGGTGACTCGTCGGTCGGCGAAAACCCCGAGCGGATCGTAAGCGATGTGGTCCGGCGGGACACCGTGCCACCAGGTGATCACTGGCGCGTCCGGTGCCAACAACGGCAGGACCACCGACTCCGCGTGCAGGCTGAGGCGCCCGAACATGCGCATGACCACAGCCTCACCCGGCCCGAGCCGCCCCCCGATGGAGACCTCGGCGTCCAACCGCGAACTGGCGGCGTCCAGCTGGCGCCGGACGACGATGAGCAGCCGGCACGGGTGGGCCGCCGCCGCCGTGGTCGCGGCGCTCTCAGCGACACCGACGTGCTTTTCGTCCACCACGACCACCAGGGTCAGCGCCAGGCCGAAGGCGAGCGCGCCGGCCGAGCGCCGCTCGGCCGCCAACGCCCTGACAACGTCGGAGCCGGTCGTGTCCCACAGGGTCGTCATAGGTCGCCTCCCTGGTCCTTCAGTCCACGGTCCTTCAGAGTCCACGGTCCTTCAGAGTCCACCGGGCGCTCCAGCCGCTGGCGGGGGAGCGATCGCGGTCACCGGCTTCGCGCTCGCCGGCCTCACGGCCGCCGCCAGCGACGCCCGTCCCGGGCGAGCATCTCGTCGGCGGCGGCCGGGCCCCAGCTGCCGGCCCGGTAGCGGAACGGGACGGTCCTCGCCCAGTAATCCTCCATCGGGTCGATCACCCGCCACGATTCGATCACCTCGGCGTTGTTCGGGAACAGTGTCGCGTCCCCGAGAAGCACGTCGAGGATGAGCCTTTCGTAGGCTTCGGGCAGCGACTCGGTGAACGCCTCACCGAACAGGAAGTCCATGGCGACATCGCGGACCTCCATGGCCGAGCCCGGCACCTTGGACCCGAATTTCAGCGTCACGCCCTCGTCCGGCTGGACCCGGACCACCAGCTGGTTGTGGCCGAGCTCGGTGGTGTCGGTGGTGTTGAAGGGCAGGTGCGGCGCTGGTTTGAACGACACGGCGATCTCCGTCACCCGGCGTGGCAGCCGTTTGCCGGTGCGCAGGTAGAAGGGCACACCAGCCCACCGGCGGGTTTCAATCCCGATCCGGACGGCGGCGTAGGTCTCCGTCCGGGACTCCGCGGGGACGCCGTCTTCCTCGAGATAGCCCTTTACCCGCCGGCCGGCGAGCCAGCCCTGTTCGTACTGGCCGCGGACGGCGTAGCCGGCGAAATCGGCCGGCAGCGAGACCGCCCGCAGCACCTTGAGTTTCTCGTACCGGATGGCCTCGGCGTTGAAGCTCACCGGCTCTTCCATCGCGGTCAGCGCCAACAGCTGCAGCAGGTGATTCTGCAGGACGTCACGGGCCGCGCCGGTTTCGTCGTAGAACCCGGCGCGTGAGCCGATACCGACGTCCTCAGCCATGGTGATCTGGACGGAGTCCACGAAGTGGGAGTTCCAGATCGGTTCGAACAAGGTGTTGGCGAATCGCAGCGCCAGCAGGTTCTGGACGGTCTCCTTGCCCAGATAGTGGTCGATGCGGAATACGTCTTCGGGGGTGAAGACCTCGTCGACCAGCTCGTTGAGCGCGCGGGCCGACTCCTGGTCGTGGCCGAAGGGCTTTTCGACCACGACCCGCCGCCAGCCCCCGGACGCCTCGTTGGATGCCATGCCGGTGCGTTGCATCTGCTTGAGGACGACGGGGAAGGCCGAGGGTGGGATGGACAGGTAGAAAGCCGCGTTCCCCGGGATCCCGTGGGTGTGCTCGAGGTCGAGCAGCGTCTGGGCGAGGGTGTCGAACGCGTGGTCGTCGTTGAACGATCCGGGGACGAGCTTTATCGAGGCGGCAAGGCGCTCCCACACCTCCTCGCGGAACGGTGTCCGCGCCCCCTCCGCCGCGGCCTCCCGGATGATTTCCGCGAAATCGCTGTCGGTCCAGTCGCGCCGGGCGAACCCGAGGAGTACGAAACCCGGTGGCAGCAGGCCCCGGTTCGCCAGATCGTAGACGGCTGGGATGAGCTTCTTGCGGGCCAGGTCACCGGTCACCCCGAAGACCACCAACGCACACGGGTCAGGCAGCCGCGGCAGGCGGCGGTCGCGCGGGTCTCGCAGTGGGTTGGTGTTCACCGTCGGTGTCACCCGAACCCCCTCTGTCCGTCCAGAATCATCGTGGGCAGGTTCAGAACCGTCGCCGGACGGCAACGACGGCAGCAACGGCGGCACCTGTCGCCGCGGGTCCGCAAAGAGCGCCCGAGCCGCCGGCCGCCGCTGGCGGGACGCCTCGCCCCGGGTCAGCCGCCGGCGGCGTCAAGCTGGCCCTCCACCGCCGTGAGCAGCTGGTTCCAGGAATCCTCGAATTTCTCCACGCCCTCGCGCTCCAGCACCTCGACCACGTCGGGGAAGGAGATACCGAGTTCGGTCAGGCGGGCCATCACCGCGCGGGCGTCCTCATAGTACGGTCTGACCGTATCGCCGCTGACCACCCCGTGGTCGGCGAAGGCGTGCAGCGTGGCCTCGGGCATCGTATTGACCGTGCCCGGGGCAATCAGTTCCTTGACATAGATCGTATCTGGCAGTGCCGGGTCTTTCGTGGAGGTCGACGCCCACAGCGGCCGCTGCGGCTTGGCGCCGGCCTTGGCAAGGGCCGACCAGCGCGGGGTCGCGAAGGCCTGCTCGTATCGCTCGTAGGCCAGCCGCGCGTTGGCGATCGCGGCCCTGCCCCGCAGCGCCCGAGCCCCCTCAGTGCCGATTTTTTCCAGGCGGCGGTCCACCTCGCTGTCCACCCGGCTGACGAAGAACGACGCCACCGAGGCGAGGGCGGACAGGTCATGGCCGGCCTGCCGGGCCTGCTCGATGCCGGTCATGAACGCGTCCATGACGGCCTCGTAACGGTTCAGCCCGAAGATCAGGGTGACGTTGACGCTGATGCCCTGGGCGAGGGTGGCAGTGATCGCCGGTAGGCCGGCGAGAGTGGCCGGGATCTTGATGAACAGGTTCGGCCGGTCGACCAGCCACCACAGCGCTCGGGCTTCGGCCAGGGTGCGTTCGCTGTCATGAGCCAGCCGCGGGTCCACCTCGATCGACACCCGGCCGTCCACGCCCGCGCTGGTCTCGTAGGCGGGGCGAAGTACGTCACAGGCGGCGCGGACGTCTGCCGCGGTGATCGCCCGGATGGCCTCACCGACGTCCACTCCGCGGATGGTGAGATCGCGGATCTGCTCGTCATACGCGGACCCGCCGCTGATCGCCTTCTGGAAGATGGTCGGGTTGCTGGTGACGCCGACGACGGCCCGGGTGCGCATCAGCTCGGCGAGGTTGCCGGTGCGTAGGCGGTCGCGGCTGATGTCGTCGAGCCAGACCGCCACTCCGGCGGCGGAAAGCTGGGCCAAGGTGTCGGTCATCGCGGTGTGACGTCCTCTCCACGGGCGTTGGTACATGGTCTGGCACTATCGGGCCGCACTGTACGGGCACGGCCACGCCGACCACCGCGGCGGCAGCTGCGGGCAGGTCGCGGCCTGCCCACGGGGCACCGTCGCGCAGGCCCCGCCGCCGTGCCACCATGATGGCTCTACCCTCTCTCGGTCGCCTCATCCCAGCGTCCGGATACTCGCGGCAGAGTGGGAAAGTTAGCGAGAACACCATCCTTCCGCTACCTCTGTTTGAGAATTTATTCGTCTGATGTGCGCCCGTGGCAGCCTTGGGTGATCGAAGGTCGTGTATTGGCGCTGGTCCGGTGCGTCCTGTACCGCGGTCGTGACCCGAAATTGTGATCTTTTCTGGCCGAATAGTGATCTTGTTTGTCGGTGGGTCGCGTGCCGGGCACGGCATCCGGCGGTTAGACTCCGACACGTCGTAGAACCATGTTGTGAGCCCCGGCCGCGGGGCCTGAGCCTGCGCGGGTGCTCTTCCTCTCCCGCCGATCGCGAGGTCGTCCTGTCCGCCTTGGCCGCGTCCACACCGGTTTCCAGCCTGCCGCAGCGGAACATGCCCGCGCAGCCTGAGCCCGGTGGGCCGGCGGGCCCGGTGAAGTCCCGGCGCCCGGCCGGAGCACTGGCCCGCTCCTACCTCGCCCTGACGAAGCCGCGGATCATCGAACAGCTGTTGATCACAACTGTACCGGTGATGCTGCTGGCCGAACGTGGTCTTCCGTCCCTGTGGCTGGTGCTCGCGACCCTGGTCGGCGGGACCTTCGCGGCGGGCAGCGCGAACACGTTCAACTGCTACATAGACCGCGACATCGACGAGGTGATGGCCCGGACGCGCCGACGGCCGCTCGTCCGGGCAAGCGTCACTCCGGCGGAGGCGCTGCGGTTCGGGATCATGCTCGGGGTGGCCGCCACGGCCCTGTTCGGTTTTGCTGTCAACTGGGTCTCGGCACTGCTCGCCGACGGGGCGATCGTGTTCTATGTCTTCGTCTACACCCTGGGGCTCAAGCGTCGTACCCCGTCCAACATCGTCATCGGCGGCGCGGCCGGGTGCTTCCCGGTGCTCATCGGTTGGTCGGCGGTGACAGGGACGGTCGGCTGGCCCGCTGTGCTGCTGTTCGCCGTGATTTTTTTCTGGACGCCCCCGCACTTCTGGGCGCTCGCCATCAAGTACCGGGACGACTACGCCGCGGCGGGCATCCCCATGCTGCCGGTCGTCGCGTCTGCCGCGGTGGTGACCAGGCGGATGCTCGGCTACTCGTACGTCATGGTGGCCGCTTCCCTGCTGCTCGTCCCCATCGCCCACACGGGATGGCCGTATCTGGCGGTGGCCGGCTCGCTCGGTGGCTGGTTCCTGTTTGAGGCCCACCGGCTGGTCCGCCAGGTCCGCCGAGGCGGGGACATCCAGCCGATGCGGCTGTTCCATATTTCGATCACCTATCTGACGCTTCTGTTCGTCGCGGTCGCGGTCGCGGCGCTCACCGCTTCCTGAGCTGAGCCAAGCCAAGCCGAGCCGCCGACGGCGGTTTCGCCCGCTTCCGCCGGAGCCGGCGGCGCGATTCTCGCCGTGCATGGCGGCGTTTGCCAGCCGTTGCCGGAAGTTGATGTTTTTATCCGACCGGTACCGCGTCGGGTCCGCGCTCGGCCGGCGCGCAGGCGGCCGGCGCACCGGCGGGCGCGTCCGGAGCCGGCCGTTCGACCATCGCGAGCCAGACCCACAGGGTGATCATCCACAGTGCGGTGGCCCCGGCGATGTGCAGTTCCACCAGGCCCACGGGCACACCGGTGAAGTACTGGGTGAACCCGATGCCGGCCTGGGCCAGCACGACGGCGGCGAGCACGGTGGTCGCGCGGACGGCCTCAGCCCGCGCCTCCCCGAGACGGACCGCGAGAACCATTGCGATCATGAGGCCCACCAGCACCATCGCCGCGTCCGCGTGCAGCTGCGCGACATTGGTGATATCGAGCCCGAAGCGTCTGGCCTGGGCCGAGTCCCCGCTGTGCGGGCCGGTGCCGGTGACCACCGTGCCGAGCAGCAGCACGGCGCCGGCGACCAGGGTGAGCACCCGGGCCAGCCAGCGCAGCTCGGGCCGGCCCACGGGGCGGGCCGGGCCGGGGCCCGATCCGGCCCGGCGGTCCAGCACGATGACGTCCACCAGCAGCAGCATCGACAGCAGGAAGTGCCCGGCCACCAGCGCGGGGTGCAACTTGAAAAGGACGGTCAGCCCGCCGAGCAGCACCTGGCCGAGGAAACCCAGCCACAGGCCGAAAGAGAGCATGACGAGGTCGCGGCGACGGTCGCGCAGCCGCAGGGAGACCAGCGGCAGCAGCAGCATCACCAGTCCGACGGCGACTGTCAGCAGGCGATTGCCGAATTCGATCCAGCCGTGCGCGGAATACTCCGGCCGGGTGACGAACGAATTGTCGCCGCAGGTGGGCCAGGTGGGGCAGCCAAGTCCGGAGCCGGTCAGCCGGACCGCGCCGCCGGTGACGACAATCAGCGCGAGCAAGGCGACGGAGATCCGGGTGAGTCGCCTGAAAACGGTGGGGCTCACTGTCGGTATTCTTCGCGATGCGTTCATCGCGGGTCATGCTACCGTCTGTAGAAGTTAGTGGGTGCGAGGGAGCCGGGCAGGGTGCCGACAGGGTACGCCATGGCCGTAAAAGATTATTCCCATTTGAAGGTCCGCGCCGCGAGGGCCAGCGAACCGATGGCCCAGGCGAGCAACACGGCGAGATCCGTGACAGGCAGCCCGGCGGAGCCCCGCAGGACCGCGCGCAGTCCCTCCGACGCCGCGGCCGTGGGCAGCAGCGCGCCCAGGCTCGCCAGCCAGCCAGGCAGCCGGGAGAGTGGGAAGACGATCCCGCCCACGAGCAACAACAGCAGGTAGACACCGTTGGCCGCGGCCAGGGTGGCTTCCGCCCGCAGCGTGCCCGCCATGAGCAGCCCGAGGCCGGAGAAGGCCACCGTCGCCACCAGCAGGAGCAACGCCACCGACAGCGGGGAGCCGTGCGGATGCCAGCCGGCGCCGAGGCCCACGGCGACTATCAACAGAACCTGGATGATCTCTACGCCGACCACGGCCAGTGTCTTGCCGGCGAGCAGGATCACGCGTGGCAGGGGGCTGGCGCCGAGCCGTTTGAGCACACCGTAGGAACGCTCGAAACCGGTCGCGATGGCCTGCCCGGTGAACGCCGTCGACATGACCGCGAGGGCCAGGACGCCGGGGACGAGAAAGTCCACCGGCGCACCCGCACCGGTGGGCAGCACGTCCACGGCGGTGAAGAACAGCAGCAGGCCAACTGGAATGATCATGGTGAGCAGCACCGATTCGCCGCGGCGCAGCGTCAGCTTCATTTCGATCATCGTCTGCGCCCGCAGCATGGCCGGCCAGCGCGCGGCACCAGGCGCCGGGCGAAGATCGAGTGGGCGCCGGGCGGCTGGTAGCTGTCCGGCCACTGTCGTCTCGGATGGTGCGCCGGTGCTGGCACCGGCGTCCATGCCGGTCACGGACGCAGCCCCGAGCCGGTGAGTTCCACGAACACGTCCTCCAGGCTGCGCTGTTCGACTCTGAGGTCCTCGGCCAGTACACCGTTGCTTGCGCACCACGCGGTCACGGCCGCGAGCAGCTGCGGGTCGATCGTGCCGTGCACGACGTAGCGACCGGCGGGCTCCTCGCGGGCGACCGTCCCGTCCGGGAGGGCCAGCACGAGGCGGTCGATGTCGAGACCCGCGGGTGCCCGGAAGCGCAGCTGCCCCTCGGCGCCGCCGCGGGTCAGTTCGGCCGGGGAGCCCGCCGCCAGCATCCCGCCATGGTCGACGATCACGACGTGGTCGGCGAGCCGCTCCGCCTCGTCCATGGCGTGGGTGGTGAGCACCACCGTCACCCCGCAGACACGCAGCTCTTCGACCAGCTCCCAGGTGGCTCGGCGGGCCTGCACGTCCAGGCCGGCGGTGGGCTCGTCCAGGAAGACGAGCTCGGGCCGGCCCACCAGCGCCATTGCCAGGGACAGCCGCTGGCGCTGGCCGCCGGACAGGCGCCGGTAGGGCGTGCGCGCTGCCCCGGCCATGCCGACCCGCTCGAGCAGAGAGCCGACGTCCAGCGGGTTGCGGTGATGAGCGGCGAGCAGCGCGAGCATTTCGCCGGCTCGGGCACCCGGGTAGACCCCGCCAGCCTGGAGCATGACCCCCACCCGAGGGCGCAGGGCGGCCACGTCGCGCCGAGGATCGAGACCGAGCACCCGCACATGGCCCGCGTCCGCGTGCCGGAAGCCCTCGCAGATCTCGATGGTGGTGGTCTTGCCCGCGCCGTTGGGGCCGAGCAGGGCCGTCACCGAACCGGTTACCACGCTCAGCGACAGGTTGTTGACGGCCCGAATGGGTTGGCCGGAACGTGGCCAGTAGGTCTTGACCAGGTCGGCAACCTCGACTGCCAGATCCTCCGCCACACTGGCGATCCTACGGACCACTGCGTGCACGGCGCGCGGCATGTCTCGGCCGGCATGTATCGGTGCAGGTAACGGCAGGCACCGGTACGCGAAGGGCCGGGCGGCAGCGAAGATCCGGGCGGCAGCAGCCAGGGCGTGTCCCGAAAGCCATCTGGACGCGGCTCCCGATCGAACGACGGCTTCCGAAGCACGCCGCAGGTCAGGTCTGATGGACCGTCAACCGCGTGGATCGATACCCGCATCGGCCACCGGCCACCGGCCACCATCCAGCAGACATGCGCTAACTGTGCCGTCCCCGAGGTGACGGGGGCCGCTGGCCGGGGCTCGGGTCCGCGAGCGCGCCCCAGGCGCCGAGGCGTTGGTACAGGATCAACGGGGTTGTGCTGTACAGCCGGGCCAGCGGGCGCAGGTCGGTCCGCCGCAGGCGCAGCACGTCCCGGGAGCTCTCCGCGCGCAGCACCTGGATGATCGCGATCCACCGCCGCAGTGGCCCGGTGCGGGTCGGTGGCAGTTTGCGCAGCCGGTGCAGGTCGATGGCAAGCGGCGGCAGCCGTACCAGCTCGGGCCTGGCCGACGGTGGCGGGACAAGCATGATCGTGGCTACGTCGTAGAGCTCGGCCAGTTCCACCAGGCGATGTACGCGCAGCGCGCGGTTGCCGCGTTCGTAGGCGCCGAGGGTGCCTGCCGTCCAACGCCCGTTGGTCCGCTCCTGGACGTCGAGGAGGGACATCCCGCGTCGGTGGCGGGTGGCCCGCAGCCGGTGCCCCAGCTCCGCGGCGTAGTCCCTGCTTGCACCGGAGTGGGCCTCGGTCACGCTCTCCGTCCGGGTCACAACGAACCAGGGACGCCGTTCGCCCCCCTGCCGCAGCCTGGCAGGAGTTGGCCCGCGAGACGACCGTCTCGTTCATGATCCTATGTTGATAGGAGTGGTCTGCCTGTGGTAGCTCGATCGCCGAAGGTGCTGGCGGGGCCGGGCGCCGGCCCGTCCGCGCTCCCGGAGACCTCGCGTCACGTCTTCGGCGCGGCCCGGGAAAGGGGTGTGGCGCATCAGACGCTCGGCTCGATCACATGGTCCACGCCCAGGTCAGATGCCACGATGGTCAGGTATTCCGACAGCTCGCGCCGACTCGGCACACAGGCTTGTTCGACCCCCGGCGGGAAATAGGGCACAGTGGTGTTGTGAAAAGCATGCCCGACGCTTCCAGCGGCACGGTGGCCGATGGCCGTACCCGTGACCGTGTCGCGCGCCTGCTCCTGGAACTCGGTCCCTCGACCGCGGTCACGCTCGCCGCTCATCTCGGCCTGTCCCCGGCGGCGATCCGCCGGCATCTTGACGCGATGCTCGCCGAGGAAACGATCACGATCCGGTCGGCGCGGGCCGCGGGCCCACGCGGCCGCGGGCGTCCAGCCCGGCTCTACCAGCTCACCGCGGCCGGGCACGCGGCGGGCCCGACCGCGTACGAAGACCTTGCGGCCAGCGCGCTGAGTTTCCTCGCCGGCGTCGCGGGCCACCAAGGTGTCGCGGAGTTCGCCGAGGCGCGCGCCGCGGAGCTGGAACGCCGCGTCAAGCCGGCGGTGGCCGACGCCGATCCGGCGGACCGGCCGGCGGTGCTGGCGGCGGCCATGTCCGCCGCCGGCTACACCGCCAGCGCCTCGTCACTGCCGACCGGCGTCCAGATCTGCCAGCACCACTGCCCGGTCCAGCACGTCGCGGAGCGATTTCCCGAGCTCTGCGGAGCGGAGACCGCCGCATTGGCGAGGTTGCTCGACTCCCATGTCCAGCGGCTCGCGACAATCGCGCACGGCGACGGGGTGTGCACGACGCATGTTCCCCTGGAGCCTGCCCCCGTTGCCGCTACCAGTACGTCCACCGGCACCTCCACCGGCTGTACGGCTACCGCAATGAACCCCGTCACTTCCACCTCCTCGGAGGGGCCTGTCATATGACCACAACTCCCGAGACCGAGATCGACAGTCGGCCAGAGGGCCAAAGGGCGCGCGACGATCGTCAGATCGCGCGCCCGGAGGCCGTAATCCCCGCGGTGTTGGAGGGCCAAAGGGCGCGCGACGATCGTCAGATCGCGCGCCCGGAGGCCGCAGTCCCCGAGGCGCTTGAGGGCCTGGGCGCCTATAAGTTCGGCTGGTCTGACACGGACGCGTATGCGGCAACCGCCCAGCGCGGGCTGTCGGAGGCGGTCGTCCTCGGCATCTCGGCCAAGAAGAGCGAACCGGAGTGGATGACGCAGCTCCGGCTCAAGGGCCTGAAGCTCTTCGGCCGCAAGCCCATGCCGACCTGGGGCGCGGACCTGTCCGGGATCGACTTCGACAATATCAAGTACTTTGTCCGGTCGACCGAGAAGCAGGCTGCCACCTGGGACGATCTGCCCGCGGACATCCGTAGCACCTACGACAGGCTCGGCATTCCTGAAGCCGAGAAGCAGCGCCTGGTCTCCGGCGTGGCGGCTCAGTACGAAAGTGAAGTCGTTTACCACAAGATTCGTGAGGATCTTGAGGAGCAGGGTGTTATCTTCCTCGACACCGACACCGGCCTGCGGGAGCATCCGGAGATTTTCCAGGAGTACTTCGGGTCGGTCATCCCGGTCGGGGACAACAAGTTCGCCGCGCTCAACACCGCGGTGTGGTCCGGTGGTTCTTTCATCTACGTACCGCCGGGCGTGCATGTCGACATTCCGCTCCAGGCCTATTTCCGCATCAACACCGAGAACATGGGCCAGTTCGAGCGGACGCTCATCATCGTCGACGAGGGTGCCTACGTGCACTACGTCGAGGGTTGCACGGCACCGATCTACTCCTCCGACTCGCTGCACTCGGCGGTCGTGGAGATCGTGGTGAAGAAGAACGCCCGCTGTCGGTACACGACCATCCAGAACTGGTCGAACAACGTGTACAACCTGGTCACCAAGCGGGCGGCCTGCCAGGCCGGCGGCACCATGGAGTGGATCGACGGAAACATCGGCTCCAAGGTGACAATGAAGTACCCGGCCGTGTGGCTGCTCGGTGAGCAGGCCAAGGGCGAGGTGCTCTCGATCGCGTTCGCCGGCCCCGGCCAGCACCAGGACGCCGGTGCGAAGATGGTGCACGCCGCGCCGCGGACATCATCCAAGATCGTTTCCAAGTCGGTGGCCCGCGGCGGCGGCCGGACGTCCTACCGGGGCCTGGTCCAGATCCAGGACGACGCGCACAACGCGCGGGCGACGGTGAAGTGTGACGCCCTGTTGGTGGACGCGATCAGTCGTTCCGACACCTACCCGTACGTGGACGTCCGGGAGGACGACGCCTCCATCGGGCATGAGGCCACCGTGTCCAAGGTCGGGGAGGACCAGCTCTTCTACCTGATGAGCCGCGGGCTCTCCGAGGATGAGGCCATGGCCATGGTCGTGCGCGGGTTCGTCGAGCCGATCGCCCGGGAACTGCCGATGGAGTACGCCCTCGAGCTCAACCGGCTGATCGAGCTGCAGATGGAAGGCGCGGTCGGCTGATGGTGACCGCTCCCATCCACAACGGCTCGCGGGACGGTTCGGCCGCAGGATCCGCCGCGGGATCCCCGGCCGGTCCGGCTGTGCTGGTGCCCGGGTCCTCGACCGGTTCGCCGGCCGGGTCGAAGGCGGGGGTGTCGGCGGGGCGGCCCGACGGCCGGCCGCGTCCGGTGCGCTCCCGCGACCCCCAGGTTCATCCGCTACCGACCGGCCGCGAGGAGGAGTGGCGGTTCACTCCGTTGCGCCGGCTCGGCGGCCTGCTCGGTGGCCCGGCCGCCGACGCCACGTTCACGGTGGATGTCGAAGCGCCCCCGGGAGTGACGGTTGAGCGCGTCGGCATCGATGACGCCCGCGTCGGGCGGGTGCTCACCCCGGCCGACCGTGTGTCGGCGTTCGCGATGACCCGCGCCGAGCATGCCGTGGTCGTCACCGTGCCCGCCGAGGCGGCCCCGGACACGCCGGTGGTCGTCCGGCTGCACGGCTCCGGCGGAACGGCCTACGGCCACCTGGTGGTCGAAGTCGGCGCGTTCGCCTCGGTCACGGTGGTGCTCGATCACACCGGACAGGCCGTCTTCGCCGGCAACGTCGAGCTGTCCATCGGCGACAGCGCGTCCCTGGTCTTCGTGTCGCTCCAGGATTGGGATCCCGGCGCTGTGCACGTCGCCGCACACGCGGCCAGGGTCGGCCGGGACGCCCGGTTCCGTTCGTTCACGGTGACTCTCGGTGGAGATCTCGTCCGCTTGTCGCCCACCGTCACCTACGCCGGACCTGGCGGGGATGCCGAGCTCTACGGGCTGTTCTTCACCGACGCCGGCCAGCACCAGGAGCACCGGCTGCTGGTTGATCACAGCCCGCGGTCCTGCCGCAGCCGGGTCGCTTACAAGGGCGCGTTGCAGGGCGAGGGCGCGCACGCGGTGTGGATCGGTGACGTGGTGATTGGCGCGGACGCCGTGGGTACCGACACCTACGAGCTGAACCGTAACCTCGTCCTCACCGATGGTGCCCGTGCGGACTCGGTGCCGAACCTGGAGATATCCACCGGCGAGGTCGTCGGGGCCGGCCACGCCAGCGCCACCGGCCGTTTCGACGACGAGGCGCTGTTCTACCTGATGGCGCGGGGCATCCCGGCGGACGAGGCGCGACGGCTGGTGGTCCGCGGCTTCTTCGCCGAGATCGTCGACCGGATCGAGATCGGCTCTCTCCGGGAACGGATCACCGCGGCGGTCGAGGCGGAGCTGGACGGGGTCGTCTAGTGGGTGTTTTTCAGCGTGTGTGCGCGTTGGCGGACCTCAGCGAGGAGTCCGCGCTCGGCGTCGAGGTCGGCGGGCAGCCGGTGTGCCTGGCGCTGGCCGGTGGGCAGGTCTACGCCATCCGCGACGAGTGTTCCCACGCCGAGGTGATGCTCTCCCACGGCGAGGTCGAGGACGCGAGGATCGAATGCTGGCTGCACGGCTCGCAGTTCGACCTTGCCACAGGTGAACCCGTCGGGCTGCCGGCAACCGAGCCGGTACCCGTCTATCCGGTGAAGATCGACGGTGACGACGTGCTCGTCGACATCGGGCAGTCATAGCGGCTTGTAGGACATAGCGGTTTTTAGGAGACTGATCAAGTGTCGACCCTTGAGATCCGTAACCTCCATGTCTCGGTGGAGACCGATTCCACCGAGGGGAGGGAGATCCTGCGCGGTGTGGACCTGACGATCCGCCGCGGCGAGACCCATGCGATCATGGGGCCGAACGGCTCCGGCAAGTCGACGCTGGCGTACTCCATCGCCGGTCACCCCAAGTACACGATCACCAGTGGTTCGGTGGCGTTGGACGGGGTCGACGTGCTCGCGATGAGCGTGGACGAACGCGCCCGCGCCGGGGTCTTCCTTGCCATGCAGTACCCGGTTGAGGTGCCCGGCGTGTCGGTGTCGAACTTCCTGCGCTCATCCGTGACAGCCGTGCGCGGCGAGGCGCCCAAACTGCGTACGTGGGTCAAGGAAGTCCGTGAGTCCATGGCGACCCTGGAAATGGACCCGGCATTCGCCGAGCGCAGCGTCAACGAGGGTTTTTCCGGTGGCGAGAAGAAGCGTCACGAAATCCTTCAGATGGCCCTGCTCAAGCCGAAGATCGCTATCTTGGACGAGACCGACTCGGGCCTTGACGTGGACGCGCTGCGGATCGTCTCCGCCGGCATCGAATCCGTCCGCGCGGCCGGGGAGACCGGTATTCTTCTGATCACCCATTACACCCGTATCCTGCGTTATGTGAAGCCGGAGTTCGTCCATGTGATGGCTGGCGGGCGCATCGTCGACTCCGGCGGCCCCGAGCTCGCCGCGGTCTTGGAGGACGGCGGCTACGACCGGTATGTCAAGGCGACCGAGGCGACCGAGGTGCCTGCGCCGGCCGGGACGGCGGTATGACGATGACGGACGCGATGCCCTCGCCCACGCGGCGCACCGCCGCTCAGCCGGGGGGCGGGTACGACGTCGATCAGGTCCGCAAGGACTTCCCGATCCTGGCCCGGCGTGTCCACGACGGCCGGCCGCTGGTCTACCTCGACAGCGCGGCCAGCTCGCAGAAGCCCACGGCCGTCCTCGACGCCGAGCGGGACTACTACGAGCTGCACAACGCCAACGTCCACCGCGGCATCCACGTGCTGGCCGAGGAGGCGACCGCGCTGTACGAGTCCGCTCGCGACCGGGTCGCAGCCTTCATCGGCGCGCCCGGGCGTGACGAGGTCGTCTTCACCAAGAACTCCTCCGAGGCGCTGAACCTCGTCGCCTACGCGATGAGCAACGCGGCTGCCGCCGGCCCGGAGGCGGAGCGGTTCCGTCTCGGGCCGGGCGACGAGGTCGTCATCACCGAGATGGAGCACCATTCCAACCTGGTGCCCTGGCAGATGCTGTGCCAGCGGACCGGGGCGGCCCTGCGCTGGATCGGTCTCACCGACGACGGCCGTCTCGACCTGGCGGATGTGGAGAAAGTGATCACCGAGCGGGCGAAGGTCGTCTCGTTCGTGCACCAGTCGAACATCCTCGGCACGGTCAACCCGGTGGCGACGCTGGTCGACCGGGCTCGGGCGGTGGGCGCGCTGACCGTCCTGGACGCCTCCCAGTCCGTGCCGCACATGCCGATCGACGTGACCGCGCTCGGGGTGGATTTCCTCGCCTTCACCGGCCACAAGATGTGCGGGCCGACCGGTATCGGCGTGCTGTGGGGCCGGGGTGAGCTGCTGGCGGTGATGCCGCCGTTCCTCGGTGGCGGCGAGATGATCGAAGTGGTGACGATGGAGGCGTCGACGTATGCCGTGCCACCGCACCGGTTCGAGGCCGGCACACCGATGATCGCCCAGGCGGTCGGCCTCGGTGCCGCGGTCGACTACCTCACCGATCTCGGCATGGACGCGATCGCCGCCCATGAGCACGACATCACCGCCTACGCACTCGACCAGCTGGCCACCGTGCCGGGCCTACGGATCATCGGGCCGCCGGACGCGGTCGACCGGGGCGGCGCCGTCTCGTTCGTGCTCACCGGGTCCGACAACCGGCCGCTGCACCCCCACGATGTCGGCCAGCTGCTCGACGAACGGGGTATCGCCGTTCGCGTGGGACACCACTGCGCCCGCCCGGTCTGCCTGCGCTACGGCGTCCCGGCCACGACTCGGGCCTCCTTCCACCTGTACTCGACCCGTGGTGAGGTCGACGCGCTCGTGGAAGGCCTGGGGCATGTCCGGAGGTTCTTCGGGACGTGAAACTGGACTCCATGTACCAGGAGATCATCCTGGACCACTACCGCAACCCGCACCACCGCGGGCTGCGCGAGCCGTTCGACACCGAGGTCCACCACGTCAACCCGACCTGCGGGGACGAGGTGACACTGCGGGTCAAGGTGGCCGACGGTAAGGTCGCGGACGTCTCCTACGAGAGCGAGGGCTGTTCGATCAGCCAGGCGTCCGCGAGCGTCATGGCCGATCTCGTGATCGGCCGGTCCGTGACCGACGCGCTCGAACTCGGCCGGGAGTTCCTGGCGTTGATGCAGTCGCGCGGCACCGTCGAACCGGACGAGGATGTGCTGGAGGACGCGGTCGCCTTCGCGGGCGTGTCGAAGTACCCGGCCAGGGTCAAGTGCGCCCTGCTGTCGTGGATGGCCTGGAAGGACGCGACCGCGCAGGCGGTGGGCGGTATCCCGGAACAGGAGGTGGACCGGTGAGCGAGACCACCGTGACCGAACAGGACCCGACCGTGGCTGAAGTGGGAACGGCCGAACCGGTCGCGTCGGCCGTAGCGACGGCCGGTGACACTGCTGTGGACAAGGCCGTGGACAAGGCCGCTGTCGATGACGTCGAGGAGGCCATGCGCGACGTCGTCGACCCCGAGCTCGGCATCAACGTCGTCGACCTCGGTCTCGTCTACGGCATCAACGTCCACGACGACAACACGGTCACCCTGGACATGACGCTGACGTCGGCGGCCTGCCCGCTGACCGACGTGATCGAGGACCAGACCCGTTCGGCCCTGACCGACGGGCCGGATGCCCTGGTCAACGACGTGACCATCAACTGGGTCTGGATGCCCCCGTGGGGTCCCGACAAGATCACCGATGACGGTCGCGACCAGCTGCGGGCTCTCGGCTTCAACGTCTGACCTGTTCTTCCCATCTCAGGTTCATGATCGGCGCGTGTTTGTTGTTGTGTACGCTTTTCCGGCTGAAATGCGTGCCGACCGACAAACACGCGACGATCATGAGTGCTGATTGCCGACGGCGAGGGCGTGCGCCACGGTCTGGGCTACGTAGTCGGCGCGCTGAGTTATGTCGGCCCAGGTGAAGCGGAGCACCGTCCACCCCAGCATGGCCAGCGTGTTCTGCCGGTAGCGGTCGCGGTACAGTGCGTCCGGTTCAGCGTGCACGGCCGTACCGTCGGCTTCGACGTCGAGTCGTCGGCTCGGCCAGGCGAGGTCAAGGCGGGCGACGACGCGTCCGGCCATATTCCTGACCGGCCACTGGAGCTGCTCGGGACCCAGGCCCGCGTCCATGAGGAGCAGCCGCAGCCGCGTTTCGAGCGGGGACTCGGCTCGGCCGTCAGCGTGCTGCCACCAGCTCGATCGCGTTGCCGCGCCCAGCCTGCCGAAGACGAGCGACCGAGCGCTGTTGAGATCGGTGAGATGGCCATCGTGCAACACCGCGTCCATGAGGGCGACGGCGTCATCGCGGCTACGACGCAGCACCATGTCGGCGAGCGTGCGTGGCGCCGACGTCGCCGGAACGCCGCAGACATCTGTGACCTGGGCGAGCGGTATGTCGGCCCAGTGCAGTACGACGCCGTCCGGCTGTGCCCGCGCGGCTCTGCGTGGCAGCAGGAGGTGCACCGGTTCGCTGGGCGCTGCCGTCGGGAGGCCGCCGAACCCGAGGAGCCGCGCCGCGGTGATCTCGCCTGCGACGGCGTCCGACCTGCGTAGCAAAGCGGCCCGAACCCGGCTCCGGAGCGGATGGGCTCCTGGCACGAGGTAGGCGCCTCGGCGCGGCTGCCGCCACTGGCCGATCTGGACGAGATGCGCGATCTGCCGGCGGGTCAGTCCGAAAGCCTGAGCCTGGGCTGTAGTGATCATCCCGTCCTGCCGCCGTGCCTGACGAAGGAGATCCGGGGTCAGATCGGGACGGGGATCGAGCATGACTGGATTTTTCCTGCGCCGGTTGGAGCGGCGCCATGCCTGGAACTGATCTGTGGACAACCACCGGCATTCGCTGACGACCGCTGACATCCACCGTTCATGATCGGCGCGTGTTTGTCATTGTGTACGTTTTTCCGGCTGAAATGCGTGCCGACCGACAAACACGCGCCGATCATCCTGGGGCCGGGCCCTGTCCGATAGTCACGATCATCTCACCTGTTGTTCGGCTTCGGATTGGTGGGTGAGAGGCTGCCGGTTCCGTCGTCCGTCAGTACCTGATGGATGCGGCGGCTTCGTGAGGACCGGGCGCTCGGTACCGATAGTGGACAAGATCCTAATACGAGGAGAGTGGGGAGCTGGATGAGATTTCGGGTGGACGTCGCCGCGGATGTGGACAGCATTCCGTGGGACCAGGTGTTCAGCCCTGCGCGCGGGGTCGCCTACGATCTGATCCGCGCTCAGGACGAGGCGCTGGCCGCCGAGTTACACGATCATGGCTACGCGGGCAGTTCGCTGCGTCCGCTTGGTCTGTCGGCGCCCCGCTTCCGCGGGGCGGGCCGGCGTACCGGCGTGTACGGCGCGTCCGGTGACGGCACGGTCTGGTTCGGCTCCCCGGTACCGCGGGTGGCCGCGGCGCTGCTGGCCGGGGTCGCCGGGCGCACGCAGCTCCGCTGGGGCACTGTCGCGCTGCGGGTGCGGGGCGTCCAGCTGGAGCCGATGCCGGACCACAGCCGCGGGTGGGCGGACTTTTCGACGGTGACAGAGGTGCTGGTGAAATTCGAGGACCGGTTCATCCACCCCGACCATCCGCGATATGCGGAAAGGCTCTGCCACAACCTGCGGCACAAGGCGGACGTGCTGGGCCTGCCCGGCGACCTGGAGATTGACATCGTGTCGTACGGGCCTGCGCGCAAGTTCCTGGTGCAACGGGCGCCCCGGTACGGCAGCACCGTCCAGCTGCGCGTGCATGCCGATCCCGTGTTGCTCGACGCCCTTTATGAATGGGGCCTGGGGCTCAACACCAACCAGGGATTCGGCTGGATCCGATGACCGCACCACCGGATGCCGGCGAACAGTTACGGACAGAGGCGCTGGCCTTGACACGTCATCCGATCCAACGTTGCGGAGCATGGGCGGTCACGATTCTCGCGGGCCGCGATCATCCGGATGACGTGACGGTGGGGGATCTCGATGATGTCGCGGCACGGATCGTGCGGGATGTCGTGCGGGCAGCCACAGCGGGTAAGGACGACGCGGCCTATGACTGGTGGAAGATCCTGTACGCGCTGTTCCCGAACGCGAAGCCGACCCACGCGAGCCGGCCGCGGGACGCCGCCGCGCTGACCGCCGAGGTGGACCGGTTCTTCGCCGTGGACCGGGCGCGCGACGTGCTGCGGCCGTGTGTGTTCTGCGGCGCGATGGCCGGCGTCCGGTGGGCGAAGTCGATGCTGCCGATGTTCGACACGACGAAGTTCCGCAACACGCTGCCACCGGGGACGGCGGGCTGGCCGGTGTGCCGGGCGTGCCGGATCGCGGTGTGGGCGATGCCGTACGGCGCCGCGGTAACAGCCGGGTCGGCGACGGTACTGACCTGCGACGGTGACGTGGTCGAGCGGAATTTCGCGGCGCGGAACTGTGAACGGGCCGCCCGGATCCAGCAGGTCGGATTCAGCTCCCTGCCGTCTCATGCCTCTCCCGAGGCGGTGACATTGTGGGGGCTGCGAAACTACGCGGCACGGTCCGGCACGAACCAGCGGCCGGTCGCCACGACATTGTGGATGTTCAAGAACGACAATCAGGAGCCGTGGTTGCGGGTCACCGCCACCCGACTGGCGGTCGTGGGATTTCTGCGGGCGCTGCCGACCCAACCGACCGCCGCCCGGGGCTGGCGGCGGCTTGAAAGCGCTATGACCCGCCGCGCCGCGGACGGAACAGTCATCCGCAGCGGCCGTGACGCCATCGCCCGGACGTTGTTCGAACCGGTCAACGATCATCGGGACCGGCTGCTGGTCGAGCTGTTCAACCGCCGCGACGCGGTGGAGAAGACGTCGGCGTCGACCCTGCGGGACTGGCGGGCGTTGTCAGCGCTGTATCTGAGGGAGATGTGTGGAATGGACACGGGTGACCTGAAACCCGTCACCACGCTGCTGGTCGACTGGATCACGGCGGAGAAGAATCCCCGCGGCCGGTTCAACGAGTACCGGCAGGTGGCCGGGCGGACGTTCGCGCTGCAACGCCTGCTGATGGAGGCGAGCGCCCGGCTGCTGCTCGACGGGCGTCGTCCGTCGGACATCACCGGGGCGACCGAGACGCTGCTGGCCTCGACCCCGCCGGGGTGGCGCCTGCGCGGGCAGCTGTTCTTCGAGGTCGTCGCCGAGCTGGCCGCGCGCGGCGCGGCGATCGGCACCCGGGCTGAGAGCGACGAGGACGACGCCGACGACACCGACGGGCCGCACGTGGGGTTCGACCCGGATGCGGACGACGATGATGTTGACAATGACGGGGGGTACGCCTGATGGCGTTTCTGGCAGGAAAGATCGTGCTCGCGGTGGAGGCGGGCGCGCCGAACAACGGGGCGGGTGACACGACGACTGGCAGGGTGAAGAAGACCCGGATCCGGGGCCGGTACTACCCGTATGTGTCCGCGCAGGCGTTCCGCCGCTGGCTGCGGGACACGATGACCGCCGCCGGCTCGGTGCCGTCACCGACCGAGCGGGTCGGAAAAGCGCAGGGTAAGGCGCAGAAGGTGACCACGAACGCGGACCCGATCCGGTACGTCGATGACGACCTGTTCGGTTACATGAAGGCCACGGCGAAATCCACCGACGAGGCCACGACCGTGCGGGACACCCCGTTCATGGTGGGTACGTTCCTCGCGGTCGAGCCGGCGCAGCTCACCGAGGATTTCGGGGTGATGTCCCGGAACATTCCCGAGCCGGTGCTGCACTCGCACGAGTTCTACACCGCGGACCTCGCCGCGCCGTTCCTGTTCGACATACCACGGGTGGGCACGTTTACCCTGCCGGGCCCGAGCGGGTCGGGCCGGCCCAACTATCTCGACGAGAAAACCGCGCTGGGCTTTGCGGCCGCGGCGCAGGCCGGTGCGACCACGCAGACCTTCCGCGGCCACACCGCGGTACGCCTGCCGCTCGCCTCCCGGCGGGAGCGGGTCGCGGTCCTGGTGGAGGCGCTGGCGGAGCTGGCCGGTGGCGCGAAGAAGGCGTTGCACTACGGTGACCGCGTTCCGGCGCTGCTGGCGGTGGTGCCGATGGCGGGTGGGGTGAACCCGCTCGGCTTCGTCATCGACGGCGCGGAGGACGGCACCGGTCTTCAGGTCCGCGGTGACGTGCTCCGCAAGGAACTGGCCGCATGGCAGGGCGAATGGGAGCCGCCGGTGCTCGTCGGCTGGCGGCCGGGCTTCCGCGATGTCCTGCGTAAGCGGTTCGAGGCCGACCTGGCCGAGGAGATCGCGGCCGGCCAGGTGGTGATCGATCATCCGCGGACGGTGCTGCTGGCGTTGGCCGCGCGGGTGCGGGACGGGCAGCACGACGCCTGGTTCGACGACCCGGCCCGGTGACCACGGTGAGCGAACATCCACGCTCGGTCCCGGTCGAGGCGCTGCGGGTCGAGCTGTTCGCGCCGGTCGCGTCGTTCCGGGACCCGATGTTCCCCGGGGTCACCCGCTGCCTGCCGGTGCCCGCACCGTCGACCGTGCGGGGCATGCTCGCGGCGGCCACCGGCCGGCCCGACGAACCGGTCCGGCTGGGGATGGCGGCCAGCGCCGCCGGTGACGGCATCGACCTGGAGACCTACCATCCGATCGCCGCGGACGGGAGCAACCCGGCGATCGGCGGCCGGGTCCGGGCGGGCAAGGGCGGCGCCACCGTCCGGGAACGGCCCTTCCTCACCGGCGTCCACGTGACCCTGTGGATTCCGGGTGCGGACGGCCGCCGGATCGAAGCCGCGCTGCGCCGGCCGACCTGGGGTTTGCGGCTGGGGCGTTCCCAGGATCTGGTGTACCTGCGGGGCCGGCCTCGGTGGACGGTGCTGCATCCGGCCGCGCAGGCGGTGGTCGGTCACGCTCTGGCCCCGCCGGACGGGCATGACGCGCCCGGGGCGGTGTCGGTCCGGCTCGCTGAGACCGTGAGCGCCGACCGGTTCCGCACCGTCTACGGTTCGTTCCTGTGGTGCCCGACAGCTGCGGGGCGCCGGGATGTTCAGGGTGCCTACCGCGACGAGGGCACCGGTGAGGCGGTCTGGCTCCACGGCCCTGACCAGGCCGGCACCACGGATGGCGCCGATGCCGGGGAGATGGCCGATAACACCGATAGCCCCGGCGCTGCGGGCAACTCGGCGAGCGCCCGCGGCGATGGCTGCGGTGGCGATAGCGGTGACGGCGGTCATCGAGCTGCGCTCGACCAGGTGCTGGCGAAGTCCGCCACCGGCTCCGCGCACGGCCGGCCGGAGCCGCTGACCGACCACTGCGCGGCGGTGCGGGACGCCGCCCGCGCGGTCGCCGACCGCATCGGCCCGGCCGGGCCGATCGCCGCGGAACCGCGCTTTTGGGCCTGGGTGGAACAGGCCGCCCTGCTGCACGACGCCGGCAAGGTAGCCGCCGGTTTCCAGCGGCAGTTGCGGGTGCGCAAGGCGCCGTGGGGCGAGCGGCACGAGGTGCTCTCGCTGGCCTACGTAGACCTGCTCACCGCCGGTCAACCCGATCATGACCGGCTCATGACCGCCACGGGTGTCGCTTTCCACCACAAGCCACTGACGGTCAGCGGTGGCCTCGGCGACGGCCTGGCTGACAGGTACCCGTATGACGGTGGCTGGGAACACCGCTTCGGCCTCAACCCGGATGCTTTCGGTGACGAACCCCGCATCCAGGTCACCCCGGCGCGGCACGCCGAGCTGCTCACCTGGTTCACCGGCCAGCTCGGCACGAGCCTGCCGCCATCGGACGGCCAGCGGTTGTGGCAGCGGGCCCGTGATCTGTTCGTGGCGACGCGGGACGCCTGGATCGATCCGGTCACCCTGGAGGACGGCCTGCTGGCGGTGCTGTTACAGGGCGCGGTCACCCTCGCCGACCATTCCGGCTCCGCCCAGGTGCCGTTGCAGCGGCACATGCCGTTACCGTCGCGCTTTCTCGACCGACTGGCTACACCGTACGATCATCAGCGGGGGGCGGCGGCGGTCGACGGCCATCTCGTACTGACCGCGCCGACCGGCAGCGGTAAGACCGAAGCGGGTCTCGCCTGGGCGTCCACCCAGCTCGCGGGGATGCCGGGCCGGCCACGGCTGGTGTGGGTGCTGCCCTACCGGGCGTCCATCGACGCCGCCGCCGACCGGTTCACCCATGCGCTCGACGCGCCACCGGGCGAGGCGGAGCCCGACATCGGCGTGCTGCATTCCACCGCTGCCCGCACGCTGCTCACCCGGGCGGTGGCGGAGGACTGCGCGCCCGGACCCGACGACGCGCGCAAGGCCCGCGCCCGCGCGGGGGCGATGCGACTGTTCGCCCAGCGGGTGCGTGTCGCCACCCCGCACCAGCTGCTACGGGCGGCGATCGCCGGGCCGCGCTACTCCTCAGTCCTGCTGGAGCAGGCCAACGCGCTGTTCGTCCTGGACGAACTGCACGCCTACGACCCGGTCACCTTCGGCCGGATCTGCGCGGCCCTGCGGCTGTGGAAGCAGCTCGGGAGCCGGGTCGCGGTGCTCTCCGCGACCCTCGCACCGCCGATGATCGAACTGGTTAAGGAAAGTCTGTCTCCGCGGCCGGTGGCGGTCGTGCCCGCCGCCGCCGGCACCGCGCCGGACCGCCATCGGCTCGTCCTCGACGAGGAGCCGGTCACCTCGCCGGCAAGCCTTGAGGTCATCACCGGATGGCTGTCCGAGGGGCGCAGCGTCCTGGTCGTGGCCAACACCGTCCGCAGCGCCCAGGCCCTGTTCGAGGCGCTGGCGCCGGCCGCCCGCGCTGTTCATCCGGATGACGACGACGCGGCCCTGCTGCTGCACTCGAGGTTCAGGGCCCGCGACCGGGCCGCGATCGAACGGCGAGTCGCCGCCCGGCATCCCGAACGCGAACCGGGCGAGCCGGCCCTGCGTGAGGGCCGTGGCGGACTCGTCGTATCCACCCAGGTGCTGGAGGTCTCGCTGTGCCTGGACTTCGACCGCGGGGTCAGTGAACTCGCCCCGATCGAAGCGGTCGCCCAACGTGCCGGCCGGGTCAACCGCCGCGGGCGCCATCCGGACGGGCCTGTCGAGTTCCGCGTTCACGCCGTGTCGTCCCACCTGCCCTACGAAGAGGAGGCGCTGGACGCGGCGTGGGCCGCCATGCAACGCACCGTGACCGGTGATCCGATGATCTCGGAACACACGATCGGTGCCTGGCTCGCCGACGTCTACGCCACCCCCTGGGGGCAGCAGTGGGCCCAGATCGCCCGCGAGGCGCGGGACGAGTTCGCCGCGGCTTTCCTGACCTTCCGCCAGCCGTTTGAGGACCGTGGCGAGTTCGCCGCCAGGCTTGACAAGGATTTCGACACCGTGCACGTCCTGCACGCCGACGACGTCGACGAATATCGGACGCTGTCGGACAGGCGTGACGGTCACCCGCTGCTCGCCGAAGGGCTGCTCATCCCCATCCGCTTCGGGCAGTACGCAGGCCTGTTGCGCGACCGGCATGCCCACGTCGACCGGCGTCTCAAACTGGCTGTGGTTGATCTGCCGTACACGGCCGAGGCCGGGCTGGATCTGTCCGCCGATCCGGACACGGGTGCTCGTGCGCAGGCCATCCCCGTGGACACCGTCCTGTGAGCGACACGAATCCTGTGAGCACCGTCGGCCCCGTGAGCCCCACGAGCAGCCCCACGAGTGAGGTTGGTGACGACGGCCTCGGCGGTGTCCACATCAAGTACCTGCTGCACTGCCCGCGTCAGCTCTGGCTCTACATGCGTGGCTACCGGCCGGAGGCGTCCAGCGATCTGGTCGCCTTCGGTGAGGTCGTGGACGACACCACCTACACCCGCCGCCGCGACATCGACCTCGGTGAGGCGAAAATCGACTGGGTCACCACGGGTGCCGTCGTCCATGAGACCAAGTCCTCCCGTGCCCCTTCGGCGGATCATGAGGCGCAGGTCCGCCACTACTGCCTGTTGCTCGAACGGCGCGGGGTCCACGTGCGAGGCGGGACTGTCCACTACCCGTTGATCCGCCGGACGGTCACCGTGACCTGGAACGACCAAGCCCGCGCCACCGCTCTGGACGCCGAGCGCCAGGCCCGTGCCGTGATCGCCGCGCCGTCGATACCACCACGGCTGGAGCGCAGGCGCTGCCGCGGCTGTTCCTATACCGACTACTGCTGGGGGTAGTTCATATGACCGACCATCGCCGGACGTCCCGGCCACCGGCATGAGCGCCGCCGGCCGCACGTACTGGCTGACCGAACCGTGCCGCATCCGTCGCGAGGACAACAGCCTGCGTATCGAGCGGGCTGACGCCAGCCCGGTGCACCTTCCGATCACCGATGTCCGCGATCTCGTGACCTTCGACCACGTCGACATCAACACCGCTGCGGTGTCGCTTCTCGGCCGGCACGGCGTGATGCTCCACGTCTTGGACCACTATGGCAACTATGCCGGCGCCGTCACCCCCGCCGAGGAGATGTCGTCGGCCCAGATGGTGCGTTGTCAGGTCGAACTTACCGCCGACCCCGAACGGCGCGCCACCGTAGCCCGAGCGATTGTCGCCGCCACCGCGGCGAATGTGCGATGGGCCCTTGACACCGACCATCTCGACCGCTCCCTGGAGACCATCACCGCCCAGCTCCCGGACTGTCACAGCGCCGAACAGCTTATGGGGGCAGAGGGGAACTTCCGCCGAACGGCCTGGGGCGTGTTCGACACGATCCTGCCCGCCTGGCTGCGGCTGGACGGTCGAACCCGCCGTCCACCGACCAATGCGGGCAACGCCTTTATCAGCTATACCAACAGCATCGTCTACGCACGGGTCCTCACCGCCCTGCGGTGCACCCCGCTGCACCCCGCGCTCGGATTTCTGCACGCCGACACCGACCGGCGCCGTAACACCCTCGCCCTGGACCTGGCCGAACCGTTCAAGCCGCTGTTCGCCGAGCGCCTGCTGCGCCGCGCCGCCGCGCAGAAGACCCTGCGACCCGCCGACTTCGAAACCGACGTCGGTCGGGCCTCCCTCAGCCGTGACGGCCGTAAGAAGGTCTCCACGATGATCCGGGAGGAGCTCGCCACGACCGTCTACCACCGGACGCTGCGCCGCAAGGTCTCCTATGAGGAGATCATCCATCTTGAGGCGCTCAAGATTGTCCGTCTCTGTCTGGAGGGCACCCCCTACAAGCCTTTCCGGCCTTGGTGGTGACGCATGTTCGTCGTGCTCGTCTACGACACCGCGGCCGAACGCAACCCCGTCGTCCTCAAGACCTGCCGCAAGTACCTGCACTGGACTCAGCGCAGCGTGTTCGAAGGGGAACTGTCCGCTGCGCAGTATCGAGCACTCCTCGCAGCGCTCCGTACCCATCTTGATCTTGACTATGACAGCATCCGCATCTACCGGACCCGCTCCCCGCACCTGGTGGAGACCGAGTGGCTCGGACGCGAGACGGGCAACCAGGACTCCATCCTCTAGAATGACGATCATGGCTCTGACCTGCGGTGTTGCACTACCGCCGGACCGCTGCAGAACGAGCCCCGGAACGATCTCCAAAACTGGCTGTGACCTGCGTGTTTATCTTCGGGGTTCCTGATCATCCCTGGAGGGATTGAAGCGTGCGGAGCTGAACGCCAATCCGGGGCTACTGCCCGGGTTCCTGATCATCCCTGGAGGGATTGAAGCGTCGGGAAGCCGGGGCGCGCCCGGTAGACAGTCCCGGTTCCTGATCATCCCTGGAGGGATTGAAGCAGGTGGGCCAGGATGTGGCTGAGGGTCCGGGCCGCGGTTCCTGATCATCCCTGGAGGGATTGAAACCAAGATCAGAGCCGCGGAATCCGGCAGCGTAGGCATAGTTCCTGATCATCCCTGGAGGGATTGAAACTATCCATCCGGTCGGATGAACGTGATCATTCCGCCGTTCCTGATCATCCCTGGAGGGATTGAAACTAGCGTCTGCGGTCATCGTCCCTGCCAGGGGGGTCCCTGATCATCCCTGGAGGGATTGAAACGTTTGCTGGATCGCGGCGGCCAGGACCCTGCGGCGGTTGGTCCCTGATCATCCCTGGAGGGATTGAAACCGTTTGCCCGAGCGATCCCACTTGAGCATCTCCAGGGTCCCTGATCATCCCTGGAGGGATTGAAACACATTGACGGGGTTGCAGATCCCGCCGGACGCCACGAGTCCCTGATCATCCCTGGAGGGATTGAAACCGGTGACCGTGTAGGAGCGGATCAGCCGCAGGGCCAGGTCCCTGATCATCCCTGGAGGGATTGAAACACGACGAACAGCGGCTCCGGGTCGCCCATGATGTTGTCCATGATCATCCCTGGAGGGATTGAAACCCCATGACGCCGCCACGGTGGATGGTGACGGTGTTCACGTCCCTGATCATCCCTGGAGGGATTGAAACTGTGATACGAGCGGGCTGAGCAGGCCGGTGAGCCAGCGTCCCTGATCATCCCTGGAGGGATTGAAACACCCGCGGTGCTGGCTGGGAGGGGCCTGGCCGACCCCTGTCCCTGATCATCCCTGGAGGGATTGAAACATCTGCTCTTTCTTGACGCCGGCATTGCCGAGCCCGTGTCCCTGATCATCCCTGGAGGGATTGAAACACCACCGATACGACGCTGGGGTCAACTGCGCCCTGCATTGTCCCTGATCATCCCTGGAGGGATTGAAACTGGAGGGTGGGCGTTCGGGGCAGCCGCGGGCCTGCTGTCCCTGATCATCCCTGGAGGGATTGAAACAGCAACTGCCGGAAGCTGGACGCCAACCGGAAGGCCTCGAGTCCCTGATCATCCCTGGAGGGATTGAAACCCGCGCGCGACCAGGCTGTGAGCGACATCGCCGGCATGTCCCTGATCATCCCTGGAGGGATTGAAACCAGTCCTTGCGCCCGGCCCACACCGCGACGTCATGGAGTCCCTGATCATCCCTGGAGGGATTGAAACGGAAGGGACGTCAGCCATGTGTATTCCTTGCGCAGGTGTCCCTGATCTTGGAATTTAAGGTCACTCTACGTGGCTACGTTCACCTTTGGTGCTGGTGCGGTGAGGCGGGCACGTGCTCTTCGGCCGATTCGTCGATCCTTTAGGCCGTCCAGGGCCAGGCCGGCTGAATTTCGCCGGCTTGGTGGGCGAACCAATCTTCGCGCGGAGCCGACGGAATCCCAGCCGGGTCCGGTAAGGGCTCAGCACGGTGCCCGGCGCGGGTTTGGACTGCCAGGGCCTGCGCAGGTCATCGACGAGAGTGGAGGCCATGCGTAGCTGGGCGTAGGCGGCGATGGTCAGCTGCACCCACCGGTCGGTGGCCTGCGCGGAAGCCAGGTGCACGGCACGCAAACCGAGGTAGACCTTCGCGAACCGGTGGAAATTGTTCAAGGAGCAAGCCGCACTGCACACATAAAAATCCCCGATGTGGGTAAAACTCCCGTCCTCGGAGTGGATGCCCTGTTAGCCCTGGTCGCAGCCGTGCGGCGGCTGCGGGAGGCGCGGGGCTGTGTGGGTGAGGGAGGTGGGTCGCGGTGCCAGACGCAGCCGTGCCCCCCCAACGGCGGACCCTGCGATCGCTGTCCCGACATGGGAGGCGTTCCCGGAGCTGAACCGGGCGGCGGTGCGGCACCTGCTGGGCCTGCTGGCCGTGCGTGCGGCGACGCCGTCGACGAGCGGGGCCGGGGGTGAGCGGGGTGGGCACGCAGGCCGGGCTGTGGGAGCCGGTGAGCACGGTGCAGCCGCGGCATCGTGACCTCCTGGCGGCGGTGTATGTCCGCCAGTCCACTCTCGCCCAGGTCGAACGCAACACCGAGTCGACCCGGTTGCAGTACGGGCTGGCCGAGCGGGCGGTGGCCCTGGGGTGGGCGCCGTCGCGGGTGCTGGTCATCGACGACGACCTGGGGTACTCGGCGTCGGGGGCGGCCGACCGGCCGGGGTTCGCCCGGCTGGTCGCCGAGGTCGGCCTGGGACATGTGGGCATCGTGGTGGGCATCGAGATGTCCCGGCTGGCGCGCAGCGGCCGGGAGTGGCACCAGCTCCTCGAACTGTGCGCCATCTCGGGGACCCTGCTGGCCGACGCCGAGGGGGTCTATGACCCCAACGACCACAACGACCGGCTGCTGCTGGGGCTCAAAGGAACGATCAGTGAGTGTGAGCTGTTCCTGATCCGGCAGCGGATGTGGTCCGGGCGGGTGAACAAGGCCCGCCGTGGTGAGCTGGCGCTGGCGCTGCCCGTCGGCTACGTGCGCCGGCCCTCGGGGGAGGTGGTGCTCGACCCCGACGAGCAGGTCCAGGCCGTGGTGCGCCTGGTCTTCGACCTCTTCGACCGGTTCGGCACCGTGAACGCGGTGCTGTGCTACCTGGCCGACACCCACATCCAGGTCGGGGTGCGTCTGCGCGGCGGGCCCGAGCGCGGGGAGCTGGAATGGCGTCGGCCCAGCCGGGTCGGGATCCAGAACATGCTGCGCAACCCGGCCTACGCGGGTATCTACGCCTACGGTCGCAGTGGCTTCGATCCCCGGCGGCGGCAGGCCGGGCGGGCGTACAGCGGGCGGGTGCGCCGGGGCCGGGAGGACTGGGTGGCTTACCTGCCCGGGGTGCTGCCGGCCTATATCAGTGTCGAGCACTATGAGCGGAACATGCAGCGGATGGCGGCCAACTGCTCCCGGGCGCAGGGCCTGGGCGCGGTGCGCGACGGCCCGGCCTTGCTGGCCGGGCTGGTGGCCTGCGGTCGCTGCGGCACGAAGATGACGGTGCGCTACCAGCGGGGGGAGGGTGGGCGGCTGCACCCGGCCTATGTCTGCTCCCGCGACAAGGTCGACTACGGCAGCCCGTCCTGCCAGCAGCTGGCCGGTGCCTGCGTGGACGCCCACGTCACCGCCTTGGTGCTCGAAGCCCTCGCTCCGGCCGCGTTGGAGATCTCCCTGGCGGCGGCCGAGCAGGTCGAGGCGCAGCGGGCGCAGGTGGACCGGATCTGGCGGCAGGGCCTGGAGCGGGCCGACGTCGCCGCCGACCGTGCCCGCCGTCAGTACCGGCTGGCCGAGCCCGAGAACCGGCTGGTGGTACGCCAGCTGGAGAAGGACTGGGAGGCGGCGCTGGCCGAGCGCCAACGCCTGGGCGAGGAGTACGACCGGTTCGCCGCGGCCCGCCCGCGTGTGCTCGCCGCCGCCGAACGCGACCATATCCGCGCCTTGGCCGCCGATGTCCCCGCCCTGTGGCAGGCAGCTACCACCACCGACGCCGACCGCAAGCAGCTGCTGCGCCTGCTCGTTGAGACAGTCCGCGTCGAGGTCGTCGGGGTCAGCGAGCGTGTGACGGTCCAGGTGGCCTGGGCCGGCGGGCACCGCACCGACGGGGAGGTGGTGCGCCCGGTAGCTTGCCTGACCCAGCTCAGCTACTACCCGCGGCTGGCCGCCCGGGTCCGCGAGCTCGTCGCCGCCGGGCACACCGCCAACCAGATCGCGGGCTGCCTGAACCGGGAGGGCTTCCGTCCGCCCAAACGGCGGCAGACCTTCAACCGGCAGTGCGTCCGCGACCTGATGGGTGCCCTCGGCCTGAGCGAACCAGCCGCCAGACCCCGGGCCCGCCCGCCGCTGGGCGAGCACGAATGGTGGCTGGTCGACCTTGCCCGCGTAATCGGCATGCCCGAGGTCACCCTGTACACCTGGGTCGGCCGTGGCTGGGTGCGCGCCCACCGCCACCCGGACTCCCCGCGCAGGTGGGTCGTCCATGCCGACCCCGCCGAGGTCGAACGGCTACGCGCCCTGCACGTGGCCCCCCGCGGGCAGCACACCCGCCGTCCCTGGCTGGCCAACCAGCGGGCCGTCCTGGATACTGACAGTGACACCGAACCGGGAGGAAACACCCACGATGGAAGCAAGCCGCAGTTATAACAGCACTGCGGCTTGCTCCTTTCCTGGTCGAACCTGCGTAGGTAGGCCTTCCACAACAGGTCGAGGTCGGGTTCGGTGGGGCCAGCGTGGAACAGCCAGATGTCCTTGTGGGGTTTACGGCCGCCGGGCAGGCGCTCGACACTGACCTGGATGACGGTGCCACGCACGATCGGTAGCGTGCGGTCCGGTGGCCAGCGGGCCCAGTGACCGTCCCGGCCGAGTTTCTGGTGCATGCCCCGCCAGGCCCGCACCGTGACCGTCCCGTGGCGGGGAGAGGTGCCGGTGCGTTCGGTGTCCGGCGGTGGCTGCTGGTCGGGTGTGTCCAGGGGCAGCCGCTGCCCGTGCCGGCGGGGGGCGCCCCGCGCGCCGGCCGGGCGGGGGCCGGGGTCGGTGTGGAAGACACGGTTGCCGCGTAGCCGGACCAGGAGCTGGACGTGTTCCCCGGCCAGTTCGTGGGCGAGCGCGCTCGGGTCGTTGCCCGCGTCCAGGACCACCAGCGGGGGTGGGGTGCCCAGGGTCTGCCGGCCGGTGGCGGCCAGGTCTGCGAGCAGATGACGGATCTGGCCGCAGGTGACCTCGGTGTGGTTGTCGCCGGGGGCCAGGCGGCGGGCCTCGACCGGGTCGACCCAGGACGAGGCGCCCCAGCCGATACCGACCAGGATGCTGAAGGAGTAGCCGGGTAGGAACACGTCGCCGCCCTTGCCACGGACCTGCACCATCGTTCGGTCATCGGCGTAGGCGGCGTCGGGGCGGGCCAGCGGGGTGGTGTCCACTGCGAACATCAGCGGCTCGCCGTCCCGGGCCGGGGCCACGTGCCCGACCAGCAGCCGGCGCAGCGCGACCTCGTCGGTCCGACCCGTGGCCAGGGCGGCGTAGGCCGAGCCGTAACCGCGGCCGAACTCTGGCTCGAGGGAGAGTTCGGCCGCCGAACGGACCGGCCCTTGGGCGCACAGCATCGCATCCGCCAACTCGAACAGGGCGTCACTATGGCGGGTGAAACAGTCCCGCAACTGGCGACGGAACGTCACTATCTTGGCGAGGAGGTCGACGGGTTCGGGGTAGTCGGGCACACTCGTCCTTACGGCCTTGGTCCGATCATGGTTTCGCAACGCACGATCGTGCCAGGGCCGTCCTGCTGTCTGGATGCCAGCTGCACCCTGGGTCCAGGTCGCCGGGCCTGAGTGGCCCGCCGTTGGCGGGCCGGTGGCAGGCGAGTGGGTCACGGTTGGGATGACTTACGGTCAGGTCGCAGGATTGACGTGCCCAGAACCTTAAATCGCAAGCTGATCATCCCTGGAGGGATTGAAACGACGCCACGACATAGAGCGGCTGGTCGCCGCCGCCGGTTCCTGATCATCCCTGGAGGGATTGAAACGCGCCGCTGACCCCACACACCCGTTGCAGCCGCTCGCCCGTTCCTGATCATCCCTGGAGGGATTGAAACTGCGGCGGTGAAATGGTGTTGATGTGGGGGATGTGGTTCCTGATCATCCCTGGAGGGATTGAAACCATTTTGGCGTGCCGGGTTCGGCCAGTCTGGACCCGTCCCTGATCATCCCTGGAGGGATTGAAACACCAGCTTGACGACGTGCCAAGCCATGGCGTCGCCGGTCCCTGATCATCCCTGGAGGGATTGAAACATGTCCCCGTAGGCCTTAGCCATCTCGTGCATTTTGTCCCTGATCATCCCTGGAGGGATTGAAACTTCAATTACGGCCAGGTGGTCGACACGGCCGTCCGTTCATGATCATCCCTGGAGGGATTGAAACAGTGGTGGGTTTGCATGCCCTGCCCTGCCCTGCCCTGCGAGTTCCTGATCATCCCTGGAGGGATTGAAACGAGATGGCCAGCGAGACCCGCAGCCCCGGATAGGTTGTTCCTGATCATCCCTGGAGGGATTGAAACAGTGCTAAGCAAACGAACTTGGGCGCCCAGTAGCTGTTCCTGATCATCCCTGGAGGGATTGAAACACCGGTCCCTTGTGGAGGCCGTATCGCTTCAGGTGGCCGTTCCTGATCATCCCTGGAGGGATTGAAACGCTACCAGTGCCAGGTATTCGGCCCGGTGGGTCTGTTCCTGATCATCCCTGGAGGGATTGAAACGACAGCAGCGGCAACACGAGGCCGGTGGGGCCGCCGGGTCCCTGATCATCCCTGGAGGGATTGAAACTACGCGACGCCCAGGGCGCCGGCCGCCTGTTCGTGTCCCTGATCATCCCTGGAGGGATTGAAACTATTGGAAGTACGCGGTCCAGCTCGATCCGGGGGCGCTTGTTCCTGATCATCCCTGGAGGGATTGAAACCGGTCCATCGTGATGCTGGTCACGGCGACCAGCCACGTTCCTGATCATCCCTGGAGGGATTGAAACGCGTCAGCGCCGACTCCACCGACGACGACCTCGCCGGTTCCTGATCATCCCTGGAGGGATTGAAACCGGCCCATGCCCGGCTGATCGCCGCGCCGGCACCAGTTCCTGATCATCCCTGGAGGGATTGAAACCGCGATGTCGACCGGCCGGAACTCCGTTCCGGGTGTTCCTGATCATCCCTGGAGGGATTGAAATGTCCCGCTGGACACCGCCACGGCGTGGCTGGCGCCGGTTCCTGATCATCCCTGGAGGGATTGAAACTGGGTACCGTCTTCGCGAGTAACACCCTCTCCGTCGAGTTCCTGATCATCCCTGGAGGGATTGAAACTCGCGACACTCTACATGCAGCAGCTTCGAGGCTGGCGTTCCTGATCATCCCTGGAGGGATTGAAACTCCGGCACGACTCCGTGGCTCCGCTGGTGTCCCGCGTTCCTGATCATCCCTGGAGGGATTGAAACGCGAGCTGTTGGAGCTCGAGATGGAGCTGGCCCCGGGTTCCTGATCATCCCTGGAGAGATTGAAACGTTTCGTGGCGGCCGGGCTACGGGGGGTGCCCGGGTTCCTGATCATCCCTGGAGGGATTGAAACACGAGCTGGCGGCGTGGCTGCCGCACGGTGACGCGTGTTCCTGATCATCCCTGGAGGGATTGAAACAGGCAGTGGGCGCGGTGCAGCCGTTGGCGCTTCGGTTCCTGATCATCCCTGGAGGGATTGAAACTGGAGGGACACCGCGTTCGCGGACGCGCTGGACGAGTTCCTGATCATCCCTGGAGGGATTGAAACGTTTTTCGGGCCGACGTCAGACCCAGGACAGATGGGCGTTCCTGATCATCCCTGGAGGGATTGAAACGTGGGGCGATGCGCCGTGCCGCCACAGGCGATACGAGTTCCTGATCATCCCTGGAGGGATTGAAACGCTAGGAGGACAGCGATGGAAGCATTCGGCGGTCCCGAGTTCCTGATCATCCCTGGAGGGATTGAAACAGGCGCCCGACGGCGCTATCTGGGTGGTCGAGCGGTTTCTGATCATCCCTGGAGGGATTGAAACTACGGGAACAGTGACGTATGCCGCTTTTCCTGTAAAGTTCCTGATCATCCCTGGAGGGATTGAAACTGCTGTTGGTGAAGTGGAGGTCGTAATACTCCGGGTTCCTGATCATCCCTGGAGGGATTGAAACTGGACGAGACAGAATGGAACGTACCAAGACCCGAAAGTTCCTGATCATCCCTGGAGGGATTGAAACACCACGACGAAGTCGACCAGGGCCCGCTGCCGGCGGGTTCCTGATCATCCCTGGAGGGATTGAAACCGCGCCTCCCGATCAACGACCCCGCAGGCCGAGCAAGTTCCTGATCATCCCTGGAGGGATTGAAACTAGAGCCCGGACGCGTAGCCGGAGATCACCACGGCCGGGTTCCTGATCATCCCTGGAGGGATTGAAACGTTGAGGAGGCGTGGAGGTCAGCAGTTGCGCCGAGTCCCTGATCATCCCTGGAGGGATTGAAACGGGGTGGCGAAGTGCGGTGCGTGGGGCCGTTGCGGGTCCCTGATCATCCCTGGAGGGATTGAAACGGCAACCCTGCGAGATACGCGCGGATCTCCGCGAGGGTGTCCCTGATCATCCCTGGAGGGATTCAAGTCCGATCGGCAGCTGCGGGTGCGGAGCGTGGAGTCGCTTTAGGTTGCAATCAGATATACCTGGCCGCCGCAGAGCTTGGACATGTCATCGACGTCCGATGTCAGCATGGCGACTGGTCCCGGCTGTCGTAGCGCCATCTCGGCCACTGTGGCGTCGATCGCGTATCTGCGGCCGTGCGGATTCGCTTCTTTGAGTAGCCGGGCGGAGGCTTTCGCGGTCTCCTTGGTGACCGGTTCGACCTTGATCCGCGAGAGCAGCCAGTTCAATCGAGGGATGTTTACCCCCGCATGACTGACCTCGATGATTGTGGTAGCGCTGATGACGAGGTCGGACTCCAGTTCGCTGAAGATTTGAATCATGGCGGCGACCTGGCGGTCCTGAACGATCCAGGCCGACAGACCCGCGCAGTCCAGGACAACCGTCTCGATGCGCTTGGTCACACTGCCGTGTCTTCGGTGACGTCGGCGGCGTCGAAGAGCCTGGCCCGCGCGTCGGTCAGTTCCTCCTGCGTGAATGTGCCGGATTCATCCTGGTAGCGCTGCAGTTCGTCGATGAGCAGCCTGTGCCGGATCTGGCGTGCGACAGCCTCGGCGACGTAACCGGAAACATTGTCTGTGATCTTTTTCAGTTCGGCGACTTGGTCGCTGGGCAGCGTGACCGTGATACGAGTGGTAGCGGACATGCATCGATCATATCGTGGTATGCGCTTCCGTTGGTCGTCGGATATTCGATGATCCAAGGATGGCCAGGACCGGCAGGTGGTGCTGGGGCGAACAGCTCTCGGAGCGGGTACGCGATGATGTTCGGATGCCATCGCCGGACGCCTCTGGGCGTTACCAGCCGCTCGCCACACCGACGCCGGTGAACTCCAGGCCACAGCAGGCTCGCTGGGCCGACGCGATGAAGAA
Organism: Protofrankia sp. Cj5; assembly: GCF_917627405.1. NCBI lineage: Bacteria > Bacillati > Actinomycetota > Actinomycetes > Frankiales > Frankiaceae > Protofrankia > Protofrankia sp. Cj5. Next base: position 31,149 of record NZ_CAKJTO010000002.1, on the reverse strand, counting down.
GGCGCTCGGCCGTACAAAGATCAGCCTGCCGGCGTTGACGGCCGCCGTTGCCGAACAGCTGGGCCTGCCGTCCAGCACGGACAAGATCCGTCGCTGGTTGGCGAACGACACAGCGGTGGACCCGCATGCCATTCTGGTTCTCGCCCGTGCGGTTGGTGTCCATCCGTTGGAGATGCTCGCGGCGTTCGGGCTGGTCGACGATTCGGTCGCCGGCATGGCGGGACGCCTTGCGGTGATCGAGCGGCAGGTCCGCAAACAACGAGCCTTGCTGCAGAGCCAACATTGTGAGGCCGGTGGAGCGCTGTTCGCGGAGATGGCGCTGCGGCATGGCAGCTGGGCCGTGACAGTTGTGCCGCACTGGCGTGGTCGGCTCTGCCGCTATCATGTCGGTGACTACGTTCTGTTGGAACGTAGGGACGGCATCGCCACCCGGGCCGACGCGGAGCGGGTGTTCGCCGAGGCATTCGAACGAACCGGCGCGACATGGGACGACGTCCCGTTCGCCACGGAGCCCGCACCACGATGGCCAGCGGGTCGGCTTTTCGTGCCGCGGCTCGCCGCGCCACGCACGGCGGAACAGCACAAGGCCGATCTCCCGGGGGTCCACAGCGTGGTCGTCACAGGGCCGAAATGGGCCGGAATGTACACGGTCGCGGCGCTGGTAGGCGCCGCGACCGGTTGGGGACTCGACAGCTTCGCCCTGCTGGCTCGTTCGTTGTCCAGCGGAGGACGGCTCGACGAGCGGCTAGCCGACGAACTGATGCGGGACGCGCTGGCCCGGCCGGACGGCAATACGCATCAGGTGTGGGCACATACGCTCACCCAGCAGCCCACGCCCGTGGCGCCGGCCGCCCGGCTGCTGGGCTCGCCGCCCGACGGCGTGCGGGTCGTGCTTCTTGTTCCCGATGCCGATATGCTCGGCGTCGTCGCGGACCTCGGCGGAAAGCCCTGTGCGCAGGTGCGGACTTTCACGGCCGGATGGCGATCCCTGCTGCCTGAAGGAGCGCGGATCCAGCATGTGTCCGTGCACGCCCCGGTTGGCCGCGACGGCACGCCGCTGTCGCTGTCCCAAGCCGGATTCCTTGATGCCTACCACGACACGTCGGTGAACGCGGCATTGCGGGTACTCGGGATGCTCGCCGCACCCCGCAGGCCGTCCGACATTATTCCGCTGCGGGCACGGACCGACACCTTTGCCGCGCTGGCCGCGACCTATTCGGCCGCTGCGCCGGACTGCCCCACCGGCTCGGACCTCTCCTCGAACATCCGGACCTCCCCGAGTAGCCGGTCGAGTTCCTTCGTCAAGAAGTCTCGATCCATTAACACCAACGATGGGTAGCGCTTGGTAATTGCTTCCGTCAACTCTTTGCCTACCGCATCCAGGAGCGTGGCGACCGTTTCGGATTCTGGAACGCTGATGGGCTTGGCCTTCTTGCCCTGCGTGGCTTTATCGACGAAAGCATGGGAGAGCGGATGACTGTTGCGAAGTTTGCGTAGATCGCTGGACGGCCCTTCCGTCATTCGGAGCGCATGCCAGGGCGCAAGGTAGTACCAGCGATCGCCGACGGGCTCTGTGCGCGGGACAGGCGGGTCTGTTTGCGGCACCCAGCCCTCCCGCTGAGTGAGCCCGAACTGACCCAGTTGGGCAACCGTCACTTCTTCCGCTTTTTTCGGCGTCCGGAACGTGTGGTCGAGCATGGCGAGGGCGAGATAGGCGGCGTCCCATGGGTGGGAGTCGACGATTCGCAGACACAGCTCGAGCCGGGCGCGGGCGAGTTTCACTTCGGCTACGGAAGTCTGATCATCCGTGCCTGGCGGCAGGACGCCGAAGGCGTTGCGCTGAAGCTCGTTGACCTCGACGGCGAGGGCTTGAAGCTTGCGGGAGCCACGCTGGAGCAGATGCCCGGCCAGCGTGATGTCGAGTCTGGTCAGCGCCTCGGCACCCAGATGGGCGAGGGCACTGTCAAGGCCCAGGACGGCGAACGGTCTGGTGTCCTCTGCCGTAACACGTGTCGTTTCGATGATGAGTCCGTCAGGGCCATGGTCACCCTCCGCTACCAGCAGCGTCAGCGGCACCGCAGCGTGCAGCGACCATTCGATCCCTGCGAGGATCGCTGCCACCATCAGCGCCTTGCGTCCGATCGGCAACAGTACGGCGACCTCGTCGGCTACCACCGCGCGCGGTTCTGCCAACAGTGCGTCAAACAGCTGAACGCGGCACTTCTCGACATTGTCCGGTCGCAGTTTGGGGTCGGTGACCGTCACCGAAATTCGTTCCACGCCTTCGCGGGTGGCCGTCACCCTGGCCATGTCGGTGACGAATTCGAACGAAAGCACATGCCCGGCGCCGAGTGCCTCGGAGATGCGGTCGAGTAGAAACTGATCGTCGACCTTACCCTGGTCGGGTGTGGCGGACCGGCTCAACGCCCGTAGCACGACGACTGTCCGTTCGGCCGGCGGCGGGGGTGCGACCGGCCAGTCCGGGAAGGCTTGGAGTACGCAGCGCTCGGCCCGCCGAGTGGTCGCCCATTCGTTCTGCATCGTGCGGATGACAGGAGGTGGAGGTACCGGTTTGTGCATGCCGTGGCTGAGCCGTACAACCTTGTTACGCCATTCCTCGACCGTCGGATTTTTCGGATCGGGAAGCGGAGGCACCAGCCGCTTTTCTGGAATAGCGGCGTGTCCCGCCAGGCAGAGCCAGGTGCGGGCGGCAGCGCCGTCGGTGATCTCCCCGCGGGCGAGTCCTTCGGCGAACGCGGCCTGTACCGCCTCAGCCAGGATCGCCTGAACAACGTCCGTCACTTTCCAGGCGCCGTTTTCCTTCGGCTGATCGGCGAGCAGGGTGCGTACATCGACGCGTTGCCGGCGGGCCAGAAAGTCCCAGCCGGCGTCACCCGGGGACAGCGGTGGTGGCACCTCCAACGGCGGATCGCTGCTGGCGAGCGGCTCGTAGTAGCGGTGGCGCACCAGCCATCGCGCCGGCGCCGCGTTCAGCCCGCGCGGAAGCAGCGAAATCCGGCTCCCGGCTCCGTTCGCCGCCCACAAGGTCGACTTATGCCCATGCAGTAGAAGCTCGAACATCACTCCCAGTAAAACGCCTGTTGCACCGCCGCCAAGCGGTAGCTCCCACTGGGTATGTGCGTCGACGGCGTTGGCCGCGTCGTCGACGAAATCCGTCAACCACTTTCTGGCATCCGCAACGCTGGGAAGTGGAATCGTTGCGACGGTGGTTGCCGGCACCCGCTGCTGGACGAAGGGGAGGATCGCCTCGGCCAGGTCCTGGGTTGCCGGCTGCACCCTCGGATCGTCGTGCCGCTTGGTCGCGATGAGGATCAGTTTGCCAACCGGAGGATCATCCAATTTTTCGATCTTCCGAAGAAACCAGGCGATCGGTGTACCGGCGAGCTCATCAGCGAGAGCGGAGGGCTCAAGGCCGGTGAGTTCTGTAATCCGCGTGGCCGTCTCGGCGGGTGTCGGCTCGTGCATGCCGAGGTCGGAGGCTCCGACGACGTGCACAGCGATACGGTTCACTTCCTGCCTTTCGTTGCGGCGGTCATCTTCTTGGTCGGCACAGCCATGGGTGTCCCTGTACGCGTGCGGTCCTCCCACAGCCCCGGTGCCGCCGTGTACCGATGTCGCTGCCGCCGAACAGGATGCCCGTCGACGAGCTCGACGGCGCTGAACGGGACAGTTGCACGCGGTTTGGCAGCCAGTGGCCCCGCGATGTACCGCTGATACCGACGCGGGTCTTCCTCACGCAGCACACTGACAACACGGGCGACCCACCTGGCCATGTCCGGGAGCGCCAGCCCGTGGCGTTCCGCCCACACCTGCAACGGCCAGCCCGGATCGCCAGTCGCCGGGCCGTCACTGCCGAGCCAGGTGAGGGCGTGTACGAGCAGCGCCCGATCCGCCGGGTCGGGGAACAACCGCTTTGCCCAGTCGGCGTCGACGACCCGCTCCGGCCGTTGCGGCAACTCGAGATTCTTGCGCCGATGGCGGTGCATCTCGCCGAGTACGGCGGCGGTTGTGCGTGCGGTGTACAGGGACAGTCTCGCATCCACGCTGGCACCACCGCAGTCGTCACACGGCCGGGCGTAGTCGGGTGAACGCTCAAGCCAACCGGCGGTCGTGACCTTCTCCACGACGGCGGCCAGTATCTCTTCGGCTTCGTCGAAGCAGCCGCGGTCGCAATAGGCGAGCACCGTCCGCCGTGGGTCGGGGCCTGCCGCCTTGCCCCGCGTAGCCGGGCAGGGACGACCGCCATGCCACAGCGACGCCCGCGCCATCGTGGCGTTCACCGCACTGGTGCAGGTCACGAACACCTGCTCAACCCAGCTCGGCTCGGTGGCCCCACAGCGATGCCCAGGCGTCCGTGGCGTGTTCTCACCACTGACTCGGTCCGGATTTGGATCGGTTTCCATCGCTTCCATGCCGCTGAGCCTGGTAGCCGACCAGCCGCCCCAGGAGGGCACGATCTGCTGAGTTCCTTCGTCGCCGCAGCAGATCGTGCCTGCCCGACGCCGTCACGATCCCTGCCGTCGGCCCTGGGGCTGCGGCCGGCTCCCTGCTGCGGCGATCAGTATCTTTTCTTTTTCGAGAATGTTCGTGAAGTCACTACTGTGCCGGTCATCCTCGCAGCGGTAGGTAAGCTGCCCATCCATTCCGGCAGGATTGGCGATATAATCCAATCCCGAGCTTATCGACAGAGTTCTTTTATCGAAACGAAAATGCCTGTCATGGTGTCGTTCTTCCGGCGATGAATCTGTTTTCTTCTCCCCCTTTTTTCCCCATGTTTTGTCCGGTAGCCAGGTCAGCTTGAACTCTTTAATTCCAGTCGTCCCTTCGTAATTCCTTGCAAAGGATTCCACCTCTTTCATTCTGTGTTCTGCATCCTCCCGGTCGCCCTTGTTTTTGTTCGGTAGTACACGTGTCAGGATCTGTATTTTTCTTCCGTGGCTGCTTTTGGGTGAAGGGATCTCGCCTATTTTCTCCCATAGGTATGCGCAGTCCTGAAGATTTCCCCCCGCGTATTTATCGATTAGCACGACATTGGAGGCCCGTATGACCAGTGGTTTTATATAATGGTTCCATAGATCGTCTCGCGAAAGCTGACCCGCGCGGTAGTAGCGGCTGTTCAGCTCCTCCATCTCCCGTAGCTGTTTCGGTGTCACGCCTCGATAGCTGCTGATACATATTCCGCTGGCCTCGTCGGTTCTGCCGTCTGAGCTCGGACTGAAGCCGAATTCTCGGGCCTGGTCGGTGCCCACCAGAAAGTGATCCATGTGGCTTCGCCAGGAAAGAAGATCTTTCCTATTTGAGATTGACATTGCTCGACGGGACGGACGTGCCGATTGGGGGAAGTGGATACGGAATTGGCGGCCGGCACGTCCAAAAATGGGATCCCAGTAGGCTCTGACAGTCGATGGTAGAGTGCTCACCTTCCGCCGGTATTCGCTCACTTCGGTATCATCCAGGCAGGCAATTTCGGCATGCCGGGTAAGTACCGCAGTGAGGGATCGGTGCACCGCATGCAGCTGATACCGGTCCGAGTTGAGCACCGGGTCATCGAAGAAGGAGGCCGCAATTGCGATTCGAACTAACATCTAATACTCCGGCTCGATAGCGCGAATGCGTGCCGTCGGAAATACGTTGTCGGCTCCCGGGTCAAGCTCCCCGTCTCCTGCCCACTGATGGTCCACCGGAAATGCGGTGTAGCGCTCATGATCCATTCCTACTGTAATCACCTGAATATCTTCGGCGCGCTCTTCTTGTAGAGCTACGAGTGCCTGAATTCGCAGCAACATATTCTCGCTGTGGGTCTCGACGACAAGCTGCGGTAGTGAGACCTTTCGGGCGGGATTCGTGGCGCTGTGCAGCAGCTCCTCGATGAGGTCAACCTGGAGATCCGGATGTAGGTGTGTTTCTGGCTGCTCAATCAGAAGTGGGCGCCCACTGTCGCGACTGCACTCAGCGAGGATCGGCAGGAGATGGTTGAAACCGTAACCGACGTTCTGTAGCTGAGACTCCATTCCGTCACGGACAAGGGCTATATCGCTGAGCATAATTTTTGATCGATGTCTTTTCAGGCTACTTACGTCATTGTCGTCGAAGGTCGCCTGTGGATAGTTCCATTGCCGGATCTGGTAAGGGGAACTGAGACGGGAAAGTGCGTCGTTGACACCGTTGATCACGCCTTTTCCTTCACGCTGGCTTGCCAGGAAATGAAAGAGTCTGCCGCCGTCACGGCCCACCCCGTCAGGGCCGTCGTCGTCGTGCCGTACCGGCCGCCGGTCTGGTGGTATACGCCCCGGGCCGAGATGTCGAACATCGCTCAGGACGTGCTCCAGGCTTTCCCTGAGGCGTATTGCGTAGCGCGCCGAAGCGTCGATGCACTGCCAGGGAGAGTCCGAATCGAGCCATATTGCTACGTCGCTCCCTGGCTCGCTGTCGTCTTTTCCGTTAGGGAACCATGATCCGCCTGGGAACCGGAAGCCCTGTATTTTACCCGGGCATAGTCCGGCGACGTTGACAAGAGGCTGAATCGATGCGGCAGTGGCTGCAGCCCAGGTTCCGGCGAGGCTGGCATCCGGGATACCATTTGAGGAGTTGAGGATCGTCCGCAAAAAGACATCGATTGTTTCTTCTGATATTTCAAAGAGAAATTCTTGATCCGACTGGTTGTTGTTTGTCGACGGTGGTTGAAGAAGGTAGGTGGTCGCCTCGCCGGGGTCCAGAACCTCGATCGACTCAAGTTCGCCGCCGGCGCCACTGAAACCGTAGATCGCGACGGTCTCGTTGCCGAAAGCATCGCGCCAACTCACCCCCAGGGAGATGGTCAACTCCGTCTGGTGTCTGTGGACGACTTCGCGGGTGGAGCCCAAGGCGATCAGGCTGTCATTGAGGACCAGCCGTGGCCACTCCTGCCGGGCAGGCTGCATCAAGGACTGGGCGAGCACCAGTAATGCCTGCAGGAGAGTCGATTTACCTGCCGAGTTCGGACCGTAGAGGAGAGTCAGTGGTGCCAGTGGAATGAAAAATGATCCATCCCCGCCCGCGGGCACTCCGAAGGCCTTGAAATTCGCAATGTGCAGGCCGGTGAGAAGCGGACGTGTGTTGGGAAGAGCGGGCGGCGATTCTTTGCGATCACCATCGTCGGTCGGTACATCCTCGTTTTTGACCTGAAGTTCGAGGTCATCTTTTGGAGCGGCGTCGGTCATCGTGGCGGGCCTGTACGGTCGGGGGCCGGGTATACAACGAGCGGGTCGCCGTCTGTAGGCGGGAGGCTTTCGGCCCGCACGAAGCTGTTGGAGCGTTCCTGCTCGTTCTGTACGAACCAGGCATAGGCCTGGCCGCGCGGGTCGGGCGGGACGGGAACCGATCTGTCTATGGCGGCGGGCCGGACCCGCGGATAGTGCACCGGGGTGGACGCATCGCCGAGCGCCGCTGTGAGGAAGGCGGCGAGGTGCGGGCGTCCGGGCCACATGTCGGAGGCCTTCTCGAACACGGCGATGAGCGTGTTGACGTCCGCAGCGGTGCCAGGGAGCTGGTCGCCGAACGAGGCGTAGTAGTCGGCGATGGCGGCGCCCGTACGCAGTTCGGTCGTCTCGGGGTCGAGATCCAACCGGACGCTGCCGAAGCCGAGAGGTTTACCGAGCCCGAATCGGTGATAATGCTCCGCCGGCAGCTGTAGCAGCCACAGCAGAGCGCCGAGCTCCACCTCGGTCAGGTTGATCACGTCCAAGGTGAATCGGAATGTGGTACCGGGTCTGACCCAGCCACGGACCGAACGGTTCTGGTTGTCACGCTGTTCGTCGTCACCGGTGGCAAACGCGCGGTTGTCGGCGGTGAGTTCCTTGCCCGGGCTCTCTTTCGCCGGGCGCCGGTACTCCTGATAGTGCCCTTTGTCATCCAACGTCTGGGTTCGGTCCTCGGTCGGATTCTTCCAGTAGTCGCCAGCCAATCCGGCATGGTGTGGGTACGTCTTGCGGCCACGCAAAGATCGGCCGGGAACGTACCAGTCCCGTCGCGGGGTGCGTGGCGGCAGCGGCATCGGGTACTGCGACGTTCCTGCCGCCGCGTAGAAGCGGCCTTGCTGGGGTTTTGGCTGGCCGAGGATCGCCAGTGGAAGACCGTCCGCGCCGAAATCCGTAACCGTGTCCCCAACGGCATCGCGGCCTACGTCCACCGTGACCGGTCCCACCCGCAGTTGTCCGCGGTATGCACCGTGGCCGTCCGGATTGACCCAGCCGAATACCCGGTCCGCGGGGGACAACTCGTCGCGGGTCGACGCCGGGCGGAGCGACGGGTGAAGAAGATCCTTGGGTGATGCGGAAAAGAGCTCCCGGGCGATCATCACCGGGTACAGGGCGTCGACGTTCCCCCGCGAGTCGAGGAGGGCGTAACAGAGGTCGCCGGGGCGAAGCTTTTCCGCTCCCTCCTCGTACAGGTGGCGACTCCATGCCGTTTGTCCCGGTTTCGGGCCGAGCCATTTCTGCGGTGGGGCGAACTTCTCGCTGCCGCCCCGGGGCGCGCTGCGTGGCCCGGGACCCCGGTCGGTGCTCACGTTCGGCCGCTCCCAGACGTCGGCATGCCGGTGAGCGTTGCGGTAGTCGTTGACGAGCGCTGTCCACGCCTTCTTCGTCGTGTCCGCCAGCTCCCGGGTATGCGAATCGCCGAAGAAGACCCGCTCGTCATGTTTGCGGCTGAAGTTGCGGTTGTTCACACAGACCCAGCCCAAGGCCTCCCGTGTGTCGGAGAGCGGCTCGTGCACGGTGAACCGGTCACGCCACACCGCGTCCGCGACCCTCATGTCAGCCGGGAACGGCTCGCCGGCCCGAGCGATCGCCACCACCTGCCAGTAGCGGAAGTCGGCGACGTGGTCCTGCCGGCGCTTGTCCCAGCGGTAGTGCTGGATCAGCCGCAGCCGGACCCTGACCTCGTCCCGGTGCTCCGGCTCCGACTGGTCGCCGTACAGCACAGGCCGCCGGGATCCCGACCCGTACCGCGGTAGCCAGGCCGCGTACATCACGGTCTGCGGGGACGAGCGCTGGCCGAGCGGCGCGGTACCGGTCAACAGGTCGACGGTGACGGCGTCCCGGCCGACACGCGCCGGTACGAGCGCGAGACCTGCACTGGCGGGCGGCCGATATCCCAGCGGTTCGTCATGGCCGGTGAAGACACCGAGCCGGGAGTTGGTCGCCGCCTCGTAGGCCGCCCGCAACATTCCCTTGACCGCCGTCGGCGGGATGTGTGGCCGGCCGTCCCGCAGCAGTACCGAGTACGTTGTGTGACCCCGGTCGTCCGGCTTCGCCGGCGCGGTGTCCAGCAGCAGCAGCGGTGTGACGGTCGTCAGCGTCACACCGATCCGCCCGCTCCAGCGGTCCGCTTCCCACACGTCGTGGCCAGCGGGTGGGGCGTCTCCGAGAGGTCCCGCACCGTCGCGTGCCAGCGCCGGCACGAACGTGTACGGGTTCCGGAACAGGTCCACGGCGTTGACCGCCGGCCGGGCGGATCCCTGAGCGGACGGTGGGCCGGTCGGGCGGGTCCAGCCGGAACGCTGTCCGTCCCCATGCCGGCTCCCTGGCCTGCGCGGGGGAACGCTGCGCTGACTTGCGCCCGCTTCATTCGATGCGCGGGTGGCAGGCTCTTGCTGCGGGGTCCGCCGGCCGGTGTCGGAGGACGCGGCGGGCTGGGCCGACCGCGTGGAAGGGGGACGGCTCGGCAGCGGGCTGCCTGCCCGGCGGACGCCTCTAACCTGGCCCTTCACCCATTCGTAGTCGACGCTGAGCCCGTCGAGTTCGGCGGGGGCAAGCGCGCCCAGGTCGTCGACCAGGGCCTTGCCCGGTTGCGGGATCCTGCGTCGGTCCGGCCCGTCGACGATCACGAGCCGGCCGCCGTCGGCTCCCGAGGGCTGCCAGTGCAGACGTCCGCTGCGGGTGTGGGTGCTGCTGGCGGCGCCGCTGCTGTGATCAGAGCTGCGAGCCTCACTCATCGATCTGCCCCTCCTCGATGGCGATCAGTCGTTCGTCGAGCACGTAGGAGTTGCCGTGGTCGGGTTCTACCGCGATGTACTCGCGTGCCCGCAGCCGCAGCCTGCGTCCTCGCGGGGGTACCGCCGGTACCCGCAGCGTGCCGATCCGTGCCGCCGACAGCGATACCCAGCCCGCCGGGTTGTCCCCGTCGACCACCTCACCCCACAGCAGGTAGTGCAGATCCACCGTCCGCAGATCCTTCCATTCCTGGCCGCCGGTCACCCGTTCGCCGAGCAGCACGCCCTGGCCGCTGTCACCGCGCCGTACCCACCGCAGTTCCACGTCCGGAGTGAAGGCGCGAGCTTCATAGACCCGGCCGAGGTCCACCTCACCCCCCGGCATACCGCCGTCTGGCGCGCTACACCTACCGTCATCACTAATGGTGGCAATGGTGTAGGCGTCAGGTGACGACAGCAGGGCGATGCCACCTGCCAACTCCGTCACCTGGACGAGCATGCCGGGCAGCGGTCCGCGCAGCGACCGTGACCCGAGCCGTGTTGATCCGCCCATGTGTCCGCTCATGCCGCTGCCTGTTCTTTCCACAGCGCTGTCCACGTGTCCCGCAGCAGCTCTCCAGCCGGTGACGCGAGGTACTCGTCGAGATCCAACGTGCCGTCAGGGGTGTCCACGGTGACGGTCGCGGTGATGTCCCCGAAACCACGGGTAGTGCCTTGGCCGATCGGTAGCCGGTGGTCACGCAGATCGCGTAACACGAGCATCAGCAGCGCCAGGGACAGGTTCGCGTCGTCGCCCAGCCGCGCGATGTCGACGGTCAGCCGGATCGGTTCCCAGCCGATCTGCCACGGCTCCAGGATGGTGAACAACAGTTTGTCGGCCGCGCCGCCGGTCCACCGGTCGATGGCGACATGGTCCGCCTGGCTGAACCCGTGCGACGACAGCCACTGCCGGTGGCTTTGGCTGTTCTGCCCAGAATGATTGGGTTTTTTGGCGGGGCTGTCCTGCGCTGGAAGGCCGCGGTCCGCGATCCTCGCGTCGAGGTCGGGTTCCGTGGCCATTTTCCGCCACAGGTCGCCATCCAGCGGCTGGGACGAGCGACAGTCGGCGACGGCGACCGCGCCCACGCCATAGGAGAACTGTCTGCTGGGTGCGCCTATCGGCTTGTCCGGGGTGTCGGGGCGCTCGTCCTGCTCGTCGGGGAGTTCTTTGATACCCCTGGCCGGGTCGACGGGAATCTCCAGGATCGAGCGGTGGACGTCCCGCTGTGCGGCGGGCGGCGCCGCACCGAACAGCGCCTTTGCCAGGTGCAGCTGATCGAGTTGGGCGCGGAACGCGGTCGCGTCGGTTATTGGGTCGCCGACGGGCCGCGGCGCCCGGCGCTGTTCCAGCGTGCGCAGGATCCGCTCGGCGTGGCTGCGCAGCGCCCCTTTCAGGCTGGATCCGGGCAGTACCAGGCGTACCGTGTCGGTGCCGTCCGCACCCGTCAGCGGCAGTGTGTCGACGGCGACACCAGCCCGATCAGCACGCACCATCACCGGAGCGTCCGGTGTCCAGTCGATGGTGACGGCCAAGCGGGGGTGCAGATCAAGGCCAGGTTCGCCGCGCGGTTCGTCCAGTTCGTCCAGTTCGTCCAGTTCGTCCAGACCGGGACGACCCGGTTGGCCGCGCAGCAGCGCGATCAGGCCGGTGGCGTTGCTGAGATCGTGTTCTTCGAGCTCGACGTCGTGCGCTAGCTGGACGTGGCCGAGCCCACGGGTTACGGCAGCGCCGAGCCGCACCTCGCCATGACCGAGAGCGTCCAGCAACGCCGCCAAGCGGGCGCGGTCACGGAGCCAGCCGACGTCGGCCGGATCAGCTGCACCGGACTCGACGTCGAGTTCGAACCGGATGAACGCCCCGACAGGGACGACTGCCCGGGAGAACAGGATGCCGTAGGCCGCGGCACCGGTGTACCGGTCGATCCCGACCGAGGTACGGGCATCCAGCCGGGTCACCGGGAAGGGCACTTCGCCGTTCGGTTCGGCGCAGATGAGGCCGTCGCGGACGAACACCCGGCTCGCCCGGCCGTCGGTGTTGTCGGTGAATCCCCACAGCTCATCGAGGGTGTTCGCGTCGGTGCAGCGGCCCGTCATCCAGTGGCGGCACACTCCGGCGAGGCTCGTCCCGGGCACGTACAGCCGGGACTTGCCGTCGAGCGCGACCGGCAGGTCCACGTCCGGGTCGTGCCCGAGCCCGCCGACGTGCAGCGGCGAGCACACCTCAAGCCAGCCGCGGACCCGCAGCCGGTGGTGCAAAGGTCGGCCGGCCATCACTGCGCCTCCCGGTTCCGGCGGTGCGCGGTCAGGCAGGTCAGGACCAACGTCTGCACGGCCTCCTGCCACAGCTCCGTTCGCAGGTTCGCGGCGATCGTCGCGGCGTGCGGCGCTTCATGGGTCTGACCTCCGGCCGTCGGCCCCGCGGGGCCGACCCAGCCCAGGGCCTCCCACACCTGGCCCGGTCTGGTGAGGAGGGGCTTCAGCTGTCTGCCGACGCCGTCTGGCCATGATCGTCGGCGGGACGGGTCGACGAGCTTGTCGACGAGCGCTTCGGTGGCCGCGCGGTCAGCCAGCCGGGGCAGGATGTCGCGGAGCTGGGCGAGCTGCGACGGCGGGACCTTGTCGACGCCGTCGCCGAACACCCGGCGTAGGCCGTCGGGGTCGGATGCGACCGTGACGGCACGCCTCGCGATTTCTGCTCGCCAGGCCTCCGTGCGCAGTGCCGCGATGAGCGCGATGTCGTCGGCCGACAGGATGTCGGTGTTCGTGGGCTCGGTGTTCGTGGCATGGATATCCGCCGTGCCCGCGCCGCCGACGGGAATTGTCGTACCCGGTGCGGCACCGGCTGCGGCCCGGGGTTCCGTCCGTGCCGCCAGGGCCTTCTCGGCGGGCTCCTGCGTGTCGGCGAAGCGTGTGATGACCTCGGGTCCGTCCTCGACGCCCCCCGAGGGTCCCGGGACGGCGGCAATGCACAGCTGGCCGAGTCCTTCGCCGCGCCGTTCCCCGAGACCCCCGGTCTCCAGCTCGGCGACCAGCGTCGGATCCAGCCGCGGAGTGGTACCGCCACTGCCGTCACCCGCCGTGAGGTCGTAGCTCACAATGCTGCCGGCGGCCAGGCCGAGCAGAGTCGGACGCGGCCGACACCAGCGGGTGTGCCATGACTCGGTGCGTGTCACCGCGAACGTATGGCTCCGGCGACCGTCCGCCGAGCCGACCTGTTTCAGCGCCGTGGCGGGCAGGCGCAGCTCCCGGGTGAGCGCTTCTCGCAGCAACGCCGGATCGCTGGACGCGCGCAGCCGTTCGTCCAGCAGAATCATGTCGCTGACCAGCCAGACGACGATGCGGCGGGCGTCGACAAGCCGCGCCCGCGGCGCAGGCGGTGACACGGGCGTCGCGCTGACCGTTGCCCGGCCGTAGTCGTCCTTGCGAGAGCGTCCCAGCACCCATGAACCCGACAGGTCCTCGGCCCATCCGGCGGGCAGCAGGCCCGCACGTACCCGTATCTCAGCGACCAGCGGTCGCTTGGTCGCCAGCGCACGGTAGGTGTACACACCGCCGCCCTCGTCGGTCGTCGGCCGTTGCATCGTGTCGCTCACGCTGTTGTGCGTGTGGACCGACAGTGTCGGCCGGACCCGCCGAAGCGGACGGGTGGTGGCGACGTACCCGTCGATCTTGCGGGTCTCCAGCGTGCGCGCGTCGGTGTTGGCACGGTTGATGATCCGACCCGGTTCGGTCTTCACCGCACCGAACGTGCGTGGCACGGGTAGTCCGCGTTCGCCTGCGACGTCCACGGTCGCGTCTGTCACCACCAGGTGGCCGGCGAGGAGCGCGGCCTGGCCTGCCGGTCCGAGGCGTCGCAGCACGCCGGGCAGCAGGGTGGACCCGGGGATGTGGTCGCGGCCCATCACCTGGTTGCCGAGCTGACGCCCGCCGGCCAGGAGCGGGTCGTCCAAGGTGATGCTCAGTCGCGCAATCTCCCAGCCGGGCACCGGGGTCGCGTGAGGCCACGGAGTTGGCGTGACCGGGGATGTGACCGCGGATGTGACCGCGGATGTGACTGCGGATGTGACCGCGGGGGGCGCGGCATCGACGGCTGGTGGCGGCGGGGGAGAGGCGGTTTCCAGCCAGTCCCACCACGGTGTCGGATCGATGATCGACGGGAGTTCCAGTGTGCACCGTCCGTTACCACGGCGCCGTTTACCCCCGATCTGTTCGACGAGCCTGCTGCCGGCGAGCAACAGCGCCGTGACGCAGCGCCGGGCGTTTTCGTCCAGCGGTGCCGCGGACGCCAGGCCGCCCGGCGAGGCGGCGCCGGTGATCTCGAACGTGCCGTGCAGGACTGACCCGACCCGGGCCTGCTCGGAGAACCGCAACATTCCGGGCGTGGCGCGACCGGTGTGCGGGTCGACGCGCACACCCGGTTTGACGAAGGTGACGGCCTCGCGCACGAACGAGTCGCGGGCCAGCACCGCGCGCACGCCATCGCAGTAGCGGGCCGCCCGAATCGACACCGCCGCGGCTACCGGCGGCGCCGTGCTGGCGGGCGGGGAGGGCGCCTTCCCGCCCGCTGCTCCGGCGGCGTCCCGTCCCGTGCCTCGGGTCGTTGTCGGGCTACCGGAAAGAGCCGGCTGGCTACCGAAGGCGAACATCACCCAGCCCTGCCACGGTCCTGTGTCGCTGCCGCCGTCAAGGGCGCGGGCGACAATCTCGCAGGCGTCACGCCACACACCGGTGACGGTCTTCGCCGGCAGATACGGCAGGTCGTCGGCGTCACGGCTGACCAGGTGGTCGACGTCGCCGGGACGTCCTGTTCCGGTACCCGGATGCCAGTCGGAGGTGAACACAAGCCGGTAGGACAGGGGAGTACCGGTGGGAAGCGGTGCAGGACCCGACATCTGCGGCGGCGGCTGCGTCGATATCGACGAGGAGACCGCCGGCTGTTCCTGCGCCGCGGCTGGTGCGGGAGGGGTGGTCTCGTGCGCGGTCACCGGCTTGCCGCCGTCTCGTCGCGGTCACCAATGAACTCCTCGGCGTCCATCGCATCGAGCAGACCTGTGATGTGAACACCGCCTTCCTCCCAGAACAGCGACCAGCGTTCACTGTTGGCGGCCAGCGCAGACAAGCCGCTGCGGCCGTAGCGGTTGCGCAGCAGTTGGAAGCGACCGTCTGCGGTGTCGCGGCCGAGGAACAGCCCGGCACGCAGGGTGTGGGTCTGGCTGCGTGGGAGAGCCCGTCCGCGATCGCTGTCGCCGTCGGTGGGATCGACGGTCCCCCGCAGCGCGGTGACCCGGGCCAGCAGATCCGACCAGCGGCGACCGTCAGCCCAGCCGGCATTGTCATTTCCGGTAACGACGTACGGCTGAGCAACGAGCCGGTCGCCTCCGGGCAACGTCGTGCGTGCCCGCAGATTGTCCAGTCCGGTCGCGGCGCTGTCGTACAGGACGTGAAAGGACAGCGCGCTGGCGCCGACGGCCTTGACCTTCACGCGTTTGGCCTCATCCGTGAGATCGTCGGCGAGCTGATACGCCGAGGAGAACGGGTAGTGCTGCTTGACGACGGCGACGCCGGCCGCCGCCGTGAGCTGCTTTTCCTTAGGGTGCAACAAAGCTGCCGTCCGGTTTTCGAATGCCTGCAGGAAGGCGGCCGTGAAGGGTAACGCCGCAGGTCCGTCGCACACGACCGTGAGGTCGTCTCCGCCGAGAATGAGCGGCAGGACCGGGAAGAAGCTTCCGGATGCGCCCGGTCTCCTGACTTTTTTTATCCCTGGATAGCACCGGAGCTCGTCGAGCGCCGCACGGAAGGCCTCATGTGCCGCGCGGTCGATGCGTTCGGAGTAGACGGCGAGGAGGTCGACGTACCCACGACAGCCTTCGACAGTCTGCCGAGTGGTGAGATTCCGGAGCACCGCACCGAGGCCGTTGACGTCGGCGTGGACAACCGCGACCCACTCGGCGTGGCGCTCCAGGTAGTCGGCTACCGCCTCGATCCCCTTCCGAGCCTCATCCTCATCAATATCGATGCGGGGCTCGGACCCGGTGTCCTCGTCGGCGACCGCCGCCGCTTTCTCCCAAGGGGCAGGGCGTCTACAGCCGTTGGGATCGATCCATCCGACCGTCACCCTTGCCAGCCGGTCGTATCCATCGCGCGCCGCCTCCAGCTTGGCCGCGGACGGGTGTGACCGCGGCACCGGTTCAGCGCTCGCCGCGCTGGAGCGCCGGGGCGACCGGCGACCGGACGTCTCGTCGTACAGGTAGGCGGCGGGCAGGCCGCTGGAGGTGCACTGGTCGACGATGGGCAGCCGTGGAAATCGCGACTGCGGACCGGCCCTTCGTGTACGTACCTCAGGAAGCGTCGCATATGCAGTTGTGATGGCGTCCATCACCGGATCGGGGTCTTCGTCGTCCCACTGGAAGGGAATGACGACACCGCACACGTCGAGCCCCGATGCCACCTCGAGGGCTTTCCGGGTAACCCGGGTAACCAGCTCCCGTGCCCGTTCGCCGTCGGTCAACAGGACCTTGACATCGCCGGAGGTGGCGGTGACCAGTTCGGCGGTGTGTGCCGGGACCCGTGACCGTCTCGTCCATCCGCGGACGAGACCTTTCAGCGATTCTTCCGTCCAGGCGACGAGACTCGCGATCAGGTGGGACGCGCCGACGTTCTCCCGTCGCTTGTTGGTGTCGAAAATGAAGTTCTGGTTGCCAGACGTTTCAAGCAGCACGAGATAGCAGTCCACGCCTACATCCCCTCCCCCTCAGGCCTGACGCGGCGCCGTGGACGGCACACTACGCGTCGGCGCAGGCCGGTCACCATGCCGCCCCACACACTCCTGACGGACATCGGCGCGGTCACCATGCCGCATTGGCGTCCAATGGTTCGAATGTTGTGGATGGCTGGAGGCAGCTCGTCTCGGCGTGCGGCGCCGTCCTCGACCACGGCGACCACGGCGACCACGGCGACCGTGGCGAGAGTCAGGTCAGTACGTCGGTGGGGCGGAAGGCGACGGGGAAGGGCTCGGTGAGTTCGCACGGGTCGACGGCATGGAGGTAGGCCAGACCTTCGTCGAAGTCGACCCGGCCGACCGGCAGCGGCCACTCGACGAGGCCGGTGATGTCCAGCGGCTGACCGAGCGGCCTGTCCTGCGGCTCCTGCGCCATCGGGTCACGGTTCACCGCCACAGCTGTCATGGTGCCACTCCTCCTCGGATTCGGACGGCACATTTGCTGTGAAGCATACGTCGATGAGTGACTGATTTACGACGATGAGCGAAGAATCGTCCGTTGGCTCGCAGTGACCCAGTGGCCGGGTGTTCGAATCATGGGGTTCCCGGGCGTGTCGTGCCTGGTCAGCCGACGATAGAGGGGTGGGTGATGCCGCGGTTCCGCTCACGACCGCCACGGCGCAAAGCGCGCACAACGCCGTGACGGGCGCAACGCCGGATGAACCCATACCGGATGGGCCGGATGGGCCGACGGCCACAGCCAGGCGCCGGTGGTGGACGCGGATAGGGCCGGTGGACGCCGTCTGTGTCGGCGGCCTCGCGGCGCAAACCATCTGGGCGTCAGTCAGCGTGCTGCTGATCCCACGGCTTATCGGCACCCACCCCGTCCTGCTCGAGCTGCTCGGCGCCACGTCTCCGGCCATGGTCGCCGCGGGCGCGTTTGCCCGCGCCGGCAAAGCCGGCCTTGCCGTGGCCCTCGCGGCGCCGACGGTCGGGTGGGTGCCGTTGGATGTGTTCGGCTGGTGGGCGGGACGCCGGTACGGGCGGCCGGCGGTCGACATCCTCACCCGCGGTCGTCCGCGCAGCCTCGACTTCGCCGACCGTGTCGACCGGATGGCGCGACGGTGGGGATTCGGCGCGCTGGTGCTCGCGCCCTGGCTGCCCGTCCCGAATCAACTGATCTATGCGGCCACCGGCTGGCACGGCATGTCGCTGGTCCGGTTCCTGATCGGCGACGCCATTGGTACGACCCTGCGCACCGGGGTGATCGTCAGCCTGGGCTACGCCGTGGGCGACCAGGCGGTCGATCTCGCCACCGCGATCTCCCATGACACCGTTCTCAGTTTTGTCACGCTGACCGCCCTGATGGTCTCCTGGGCGGTCTTCCGTAACCGCCGGAGTCTGCGCGGTCTACTTGCCCGTGCTCGCCCCCGCCCGCGGGCGTTGCGAACGCCGCGGCGGGTCCGGGGCGAGCCGCCGACGCCGGACCCGTCGGACCCGCCGGAGCCGTCGGAGCCGTCGGACCCGCCGGGCGGTCCCACGCCGGACCCGTCAGACCCACCGGGCGGGTCCTGACCGGCAGAGCATGGGCCAGCGCCGGGCGGGGCCACACCCGGCGGGGGGTCAGCGCCAGGCGGTCTCCGAGACAGGGGAGCGGCCGATGAGCGGGCGCCACCACGACTCGTTGTCGCGGTACCAGGCGACGGTCTCCTTCATCCCGTCGGCGAAGCCGATCTCGGGTGCCCAGCCGAGCTCGGCCCGCAGCTTGGACGAGTCGAGCAGGTAGCGCCGGTCGTGCGACGGCCGGTCCGGCACGATCGTCTTCAGTGACGCGGGCAGGCCCAGCTCACCGAGGACGGTGTCGGCGATGGTCTCGATGTCGGCCTCGACGCCGCTGCCGACGTGGTAGGTCTCGCCGACCCGGCCCCGCTCGAGCACCGCGTCGATCGCCCGGCAGTGGTCGGCGACGTGCAGCCACTCCCGGCGGTTGCGTACCGAGGCGTACAGCGGCAGGTTCTCACCCTGCAACGCCCGGGTGACGAACAGCGGGATGACCTTCTCCGGGAACTGGTACGGCCCGTAGTTGTTCGAGCAGTTCGTGATGGTCACGGGCAGGTCGTAGGTCAGGCCGTAGGCGCGCACCGCGTGGTCGCCGCCGGCCTTCGCCGCGTTGTACGGCGTGCGGGGCAGGTAGGGGGAGTCCTCGGTGAAGGCGCCCGGGTCGTCGAGGTCCATGTCGCCGTAGACCTCGCACGTCGAGATCTGGTGGAAGCGCGCCACACCGACCGTACGGGCGGCCTCCAGCAACGTCTGGGTGCCGATGACGTTGGTGGAGAAGAAGTCCCCCGGGCGGATGATCGCCAGGCTGTTGTGTGACTCGGCGGCGAAGTTGACCACGACGTCGACGTGGTGCTCCCGCAGCAGCGACTCGATCAGCTCGCGGTCGCGGATGTCGCCGTGCACGAAGGTGATCGCGTCCAGCACGTCGGTGAGGTTTTCCCGGCAGCCCGCGTAGGTCAGCGCGTCCAGGGCGACCAGCTGGTCGCCAGCGTGGTGCTCGCGCCAGTATCGGATGAAGTTTGACCCGATGAAGCCAGCGGCCCCGGTCACCAGTAGCGTCGACATGGTGTGAACGTCCCCCTTGGGATGAAGTCGTGATCGGCGGCCCCCGGACCGCCCGGACGCCAGCCTCTCATGTCGGTTACTCAGCCCACTGCTCAGCCCACGCCAGGTGCTCAGCCCGGCCGGGCGGCTGCGCTGGCGCTGGTGGCGGGGCCGCCGCGGTGATGGCGGCGGGGCTGCCACACCGCGCTCGAGCGCGGTGGCTCCCTCCGGACGTCGCCTGCGCGCCGCCCGCCGGGCACGACGGCGACGAAGGTGACGAACGCGGTTCCCGCCGGCTGCGCCCGGTGCACCCAGGTACGGGCGAGCCAGGTGACCGTACTCTGTGACTATGGGCTCGGTGGTGAAGTTCGTGGGCGCAGGCCGGGTGCCGAGGCACGCGATCGAAGTTCGACCGAACAGGCCCTTCGTTCGCTGACGTCCCAGGAAGGCCACGTACATTTATGATCATCGCGTCCGACCTGGAGTTGCGCGCTGGCGCCCGGACTCTTATCGAGGCGGTGTCGTTCCGTATCCAGCCGGGTGACCGGATCGGGCTTGTCGGCCGCAACGGCGCGGGTAAGACGACGCTGCTCAGGACGTTGGCCCGCGAGACGCTGCCGTTCGCCGGAAAGGTCGACATCCGCGGCGACCTCGGTTATCTCCCCCAGGAGCCCCGGGCCGGCGACCCGGCGGACAGTGCCCGTGACCGTGTCCTGTCCGCCCGCGGCCTCGATGTGATCGTGCGGGAGATGGAAAAACTCCAGGTGGAAATGGCGGAGCTGGTCGACGATGCCGCGCGGGACGTGGCGATCCGTCGCTACGGCCGCCTTGAGGAGCGTTTCGGCACCCTCGGCGGATATGCGGCCGAGGCCGATGCGGCCCGGATCTGCTCCGCGCTGGGGCTCGCGGACAGGGTGCTCGGCCAGCAGCTGGAGACGCTGTCCGGCGGCCAGCGCCGTCGGGTCGAGCTGGCTCGCATCCTGTTCGGTGGCGCCGGTGACACCGACGCCACCCTGCTGCTCGACGAGCCCACCAACCACCTCGACGCCGACTCGATCATCTGGCTGCGTGAGTTCCTGCGCTCCCACAGCAGCGGGCTCGTGGTGGTCAGCCACGATGTCGATCTGCTGGACCGCTGCGTCAACAAGGTTTTCTACCTCGACGCCACCCGTGCCGCGCTGGATGTCTACAACGTCAGCTGGAAGACCTACCTGGCCCAGCGGGAGCTTGACGAGCGCCGGCGGCGGCGGGAGCGGGCCAACGCCGAGAAGAAGATCGACGCCTTGAAGGCCCAGGCCGACAAGATGCGGGCGAAGGCCACCAAGGCCCGCGCGGCCCACCAGATGGACCGCCGGGCCGACCGGCTTGCCGCCGGGCTCGCCGCGGTGCGGGTCGCGGACCGGGTCGCCAAGCTGCGGTTCCCCGATCCGGCTCCGTGCGGACGGACCCCGCTGACCGCCACCGGCCTGTCGAAGTCCTATGGGTCGCTGGAGGTCTTCACCGGAGTCGACCTGGCCATCGACCGTGCCGCGCGGGTTGTCATCCTCGGCCTCAACGGTGCCGGCAAGACGACCCTGCTGCGGATGCTCGCCGGTGTCGAGTCCCCGGACACAGGCGAGGTCCACCACGGTCATGGGCTTCGGCTGGGCTACTACGCCCAGGAGCACGAGACCCTGGACATCAACCAGTCGGTGCTTGACAACATGCGCGCTACCGCGCCGAGCACCTCCGACGTGGAGCTGCGCCGCATCCTCGGCGCCTTCCTGTTCAGCGGCGACAGCGTGGCCCAGCCGGCCGGCACGTTGTCGGGCGGGGAGAAGACCCGGCTGGCGCTGGCCGGCCTGGTGTGCAGCGCCGCGAACGTGCTGCTGCTGGACGAGCCCACCAACAACCTTGACCCGGCGTCGCGGGACGAGGTCCTCGCGGCCCTCGCCACGTTCCGCGGAGCGGTCGTGCTGGTCACCCACGATCCGGGCGCGGTGGAGGCGCTGGCCCCGGACAAGGTGCTCATGCTGCCGGACGGCGTCGAGGACTCCTGGTCCGCGGATCTTGTCGAGCTGATCACGCTTGCCTGACCGGGGCGGGCGCCGGTGCTGTACCCGCCGGCCGTGCCACAACCTGTGGGGGAGCGTCGAGCAAGGGATGGTCGTGTGAGCGCGGAAGGTGGCACGAAGGCGGTTCTGGCCGCGCTGTCGGCCAATCTGGGGATCGCGGCGGCGAAGTTCGTCGGCTTCCTCATCACCCGGTCGTCGTCGATGCTGGCCGAGTCCATCCACTCGGTCGCGGACTCGGGCAACCAGGTCCTGCTGCTCGCGGGCCAGCGGCACGCGGCCCGGCCCGCTGATGAGGAACACCCCTTTGGCTACGGCCGCTCGCGCTACATCGCCGGCTTCCTCGTCGCGATCGTGTTGTTCAGCGTCGGCGGGCTGTTCTCGGTCCATGAGGGGGTGGCGAAGCTGCGCCATCCCCATGAGCTCGACAGCGCGCTGGTGGCGATCGTCATCCTGCTGGTCGCGACCGCGCTGGAGGGATTCTCCCTGCGGACCGCGGTCGCCGAGGCCCGGCACGTCAAAGGAGCCGCCTCCTGGTGGGAGTTCATCCACGCCGCGCGTGCCCCGGAACTGCCGGTGGTGCTGATGGAGGATCTTGCCGCGCTGGTGGGCCTCGTGTTCGCGCTTGCCGGCATCGGTCTCACCATCGTGACCGGCGACCCGGCCTGGGATGCCGTGGGCACCCTCGCGATCGGCATCCTGCTGCTGGCGGTGGCCGTCATCGTGGCGGTCGAGACCCAGGCGATGCTGGTCGGGGAGGCGGCCACCCCGGCGATGGTCGCCGCCATCCGCGACGCTCTCGCGGAATCGCCGCACATCACCCGGGTCATCCACCTGCGCACGCTGCACCTCGGCCCGGACGAACTGCTCGTGGCAGCGAAGATCGGCATGGATGTCACGCTTACCCTGCCGGCTGTCGCGTACGCGATCGACAGCGCTGAGGCGCGGCTGCGGGCGGCTGTACCGATCGCGCGCAGGGTCTACCTGGAGCCGGACATCGCCCGGGAGACCGATGAACCGCCCGTGCGAGCGATGAACCTCCCGTCGGCTGGCCGCTGACGCCGCCGGGCGCGCCGGCTGGTCGGCTGGTCGGCGCACCCGGTCGGGGCAGGTGGCCGGTTGGCCGGCGCCGGCTGTCACAGCGTCCCGGGCAGGAAGGCGCGGGCGACAATCGCGCTGAGGGCTCCGACGCCGGTCAGGCCCAGCGGAAGGGCTCCTGCCTGGGTCATGTCGCCTGGACGGTCCGGGCGTGGGTCAGGCGCCAGCGCGGGCACCAGCAGCCAGCAGTAGAACGGCAGCCAGGACCGCCCGGGATCGACCGCGGCCAGGCCGGTCAACATCCCGAACCCGATCGCGGGGACGGCACCGGCGAGAAAGGGCCATCCAGGGGTGAGCCGGACGCGCCGCGCCGCCCGGATGATCGTTGGCCCGCAGGCGACCAGCACAACCGTGAGGCCGGGAGGAACGCGCGCGACCCACGCCGGCACACCCGAGCCGATGCCGGGGATGTGCGCGGCGGCGTGGGCCACCTGGTCACGCGCGACAGTCAGCCCGTCCGGCCAGGAGAACCCCAGCAGCGCGGCCACGGACAGCGGCACCAGAACGCACGCGCCAGTGATCACGTTGAGCAGCGGCCGCCGGCGGACGAAGTAGACGGCCACAACCGCGACACCCAGCCAGGGGATCCCGTAGCCGCACAGCGTCGCCACGCCGATGCCCAGTCCACATGCTGCCGCCCACCACAGCCGCCGCCCCGGCTCGGAGCCGATGACCCCGAGCGTGACGGATGCGGCGGCGAGTGTCGCGGCCAGCGCGTCCGCGGCCGGGAGCCATACCGCCCACGGCGCCAGCACCAGCACCGGGACGAACCGCCGGGCGGCCCGTTCATGGCACAGTGACCGGACCGCGATCGTGACCAGCGGGACGGTGGCCGCGCCCACGAGCGTCAGTATGGCGCCGAGCGTGCTCGGCGCCCCCATCCCCAGCCGCGTCAGCGCCCACAGCAACAGCGTCAGGCCGGGGGGATGGGTGCGGGTGTCGTAACCGTAGGCGGCGGCGTGCTGGGCGTACGTCCGCAGGAACCCCAGCGGATCCGCGCCCACGGCGGCCATGTCCGACAGGTAGCCCCGCTCGCCGCCCAGCGGGGCGGCCAGGCCGCCACAGCCGCTCACCGAGGCCAATGCCAGGGTCCACGCCACCGATGCCGCGTATCCGACGACCAGCAGCGGACCCCACCGGATCCGAATGTGAAGATCCTGCCATACCGCGATGATGACCACGGTCATGACGGCCGGAGCGAGGAGGGACGCCAGCGAAATATGCGCGCGTCGCTCCGCCGTGAACGGTATGCCAACAAGCGTCCTCGGCAGCGGCACGGTATCGCTCCCGCCGCCGCGCAGCAGTGCGGTCAGGCCCAGACAGGCGATTACCGTACCGATCCACACCGCGATTTCCCCGAGCCCGGCGCTGCCCGCACCGGGTTCTCCGCCGGCTTGCCGGTTGCCGCCTGGATCCTGGCCGCCTGATCGAATCGAGGTCCGCAAAGACGTTCTCACGACCGCACGCCCGGCGCAATGACCACATGTGCACCGTAGCCAGGTCGACGCTGCTGGGTTCGGATGGTGCACGATGTTCCTGGCGCGGATTCGACGATGTCCGTTGCGGCGCGCTGAAGTCCCTGTTCGGCCAGCCAGGGCGATGAGGGACGCTGGTCTTCGCTGGCGTCGGCGGACGCGCTGTTTCTCCTGCCGGGTGGGCGGAACAGCTGTGCTCCCGTGGCCGGGCGTTGGTGTTCCGGTGGTGGGAGGAAGGGAAAGGCTGGGCCTATCCCGGGGGTTGCTCGGGCGCGCGAAGAGGATCAGTGTGATGGATCACATGCGCTTCGAGTGGCGCGTTCACCGCGACTGAGTGAAGATCGGTTCGCAGATCATCTATCACGGAGGGGGCCACATTGGCCGAGCTTAGGAAAGGAACCCGGATCACCGGCGCGGAGCGCGACAAGCTTGCATCAGAGCTTCGGAAGAAGTATGAGGCGGGGCAGAGTATCCGCCTCCTCGCTGAGTCGTCGGGTCGTTCGTACGGGTTCGTTCATCGGATCCTCTCGGAGTCCGGAACGACTCTGAGAGGCCGAGGCGGCGCAACCCGAGGCAGTAAGAAGAAGAGCGTCTGATCATGTCGCGACCGGCCGCCGTCGATCTGGCGGCGGCCGGGGTGACCCTGGCGATCGAAGGCTCACGGGCGACCGTAACCATTGATCGCCAGGATCACGACGCCGGATGGGCGCGTGCCGCGTCCACCGCGGGAGCGCTGGCGGATATCGGGAGATGTCTATCCGGGAACATCCGGCTTGTGCTTCTGCGGATCATCGGTGGTTTACCGTGCCCCGATCGTGGTCGAGTCGATGCAGCCGCTGCTGACGGCTTGGAGCGGCCCGGTACGACGGGCCTCGGTACAGCGGGTATGACGGGTATGACGGGCGTCGGTATGGATGGCATGGGCAGCCGGCCGCCCGCCCAGTGCTGGTTGTCCCGGCCCGACCTGTTCAGCGTCGCTGTCGTCAGCGGGTACGCCGTGGACGCGCTTCACTTGGCGCTCGCCTGCGATCTGCGGGTTTTCTGCGAGGACGCATATCTGGCCATGACCGGAATCCACCAGGGACTCGTCCCGGCGCTGGGCGTGTCCCGCACGCTGGTTGATCTGATTGGTTACAGCCGGGCGCTTGATCTCTGCGTGACGGGACGCGTGTTGTCCGGGAGGCAGGCGTATGAACTGGGGCTCGCGGAGCGGCTGGTGGCCCCGGGCGATCGGGATGACACGGTGGAGGATCTCGTGACCGGGCTGCTGGCGGCACCCCGCGGGCTGGCCGTTGAGATCAAGGCGCTGTTGCTGCACAGCCGTGAGCGCACCCGGAAGGATCAGTTGCGGGCCGAACGCGATGCCTGGCTCCGCACCGCGCGGGAGGCCGCGCCACCGGGATGAGATCTCACCGGGATGAGAGCGCGGGAATGATCCGCTGGTGGGGCCTGCTTACAGTGTTACACAAGCAGCGGCATCGATTCCTGGGGTGGACTGATGAGATTTGCGGAGGGCGGGCCGCCCATCAGCGCACGGGCTTTCCAACGTGATCGTTCGATTGTGCATCAGAAACTTCGGCCAGGTACTCTGCGCCGGATCGTGGAGTTCGCACGCCCGTACCGGCGGATGCTGGCCGGTTTCCTCGTGTTGATCATAATTGACGCGGCGCTGGGCGCCACCACGCCGCTCATCTTCAAATCGATCATTGATGATGGCATCATCCCCGGCCGGGTGGGTGTTGTGGAGGCGCTCGCGGCGCTGGTCGGGCTGATCGCCGTCATCAGCGCGCTGCTGGCTCTGGCGCAGCGCTGGTTTTCCGCCCGCATCGGCGAAGGCCTCATCTTCGACATGCGGTCACGGGTATTTGATCATATCCAGCGCCAGCCGCTGGCCTTCTTCACCCGCACCCAGACCGGCGCGCTGATCTCCCGGCTGAACAACGACGTCCTGGGCGCGCAGTCGGCCTTCACCGGGACGCTGTCCGCCGTCTTGTCCAACGTCGTATCCGTCGGTTTCGTGCTTGCCGCGATGGTCGCGCTGTCGTGGCAGATCACCGTCGTGTCGTTGGTCCTGCTGCCGGTGTTCATCATCCCGGCGCGGCTGCTCGGCCCGAAACTCGCCGCGCTCACCCGGGAGGGCTACGGGCTCAACGCCGAGATGAACACGACGATGACCGAACGGTTCAACGTGTCGGGGGCGATGCTCGTCAAGCTTTACGGCCGCCCGTCAACGGAGAACCACGGCTTTGTCGCCAAGGCCGCCCGCGTCCGCGACATCGGGGTGACCCAGGCCATGTACGGCCGGATCTTCTTCGTCTCGCTGACCATGGTCGGGGCGCTGGCAACCGCGATCGTCTACGGGGTCGGCGGACGCTTCGCGGCCGAGGGCGCGCTCGAAGTAGGCACGGTCGTCGCGCTGACGTCGTACCTCTCCCGCCTCTACGGGCCGCTGACCCAGCTGTCGAACGTCAACGTGGACGTGATGACCGCGCTGGTCTCCTTCGAGCGGGTGTTCGAGATCCTCGACCTGACGCCGGCCATCGCCGACCGGCCGACCGCGATCGACCTGCCGCGTGGGTCCGCGACGATCGAATTCGACAACGTCGACTTCGGTTACCCGGCCGCGGACGAGGTCTCGCTGGCATCGCTGGAGTCGGTGGCGGTGCTCGACGGCCGGGTGCCCGAGCCCGTCCTGCACAACGTCTCGTTCCAGGTGGCCCCCGGTGAGCTGGTGGCGTTGGTAGGCCCGTCCGGCGCCGGCAAGACGACGATCAGCCAGCTGGTGCCGCGGATGTATGACGCGCGTTCCGGCACGGTGCGCGTCGGCGGCCATGACGTCCGCGACGTCACCCTGCGGTCACTGCGCGACGCCGTGGGCGTTGTCACCCAGGACGCGCATCTGTTCCACGACACGATCCGGGCGAATCTCGCCTACGCCCGTCCGGAGGCGAGCGAGGAGCGGATGTGGTCGGCGATGGAGGCGGCCGCGATCGCCTCCGTCGTGCGGGCGCTGCCCGACGGCCTCGACACGGTTGTCGGTGACCGTGGCTACCGCCTCTCCGGCGGGGAGAAGCAGCGCCTGGCCATCGCCCGGCTGCTGCTCAAGGAGCCTTCGATCGTGGTCCTCGACGAGGCCACCGCGCACCTGGACAGTGAGTCCGAAGCGGCGGTCCAGCGGGCGCTGGCCACCGCCCTGGCCGGCCGGACAGCACTGGTGATCGCGCATCGTCTGTCAACGGTTCGTGATGCCGACCGGATCCTGGTGATCGAGGGCGGCCGGGTGGCCGAAAGCGGGCGGCACTCCCAGCTGCTGGCCAGCGGCGGCTTGTACGCGGAGCTGTACCGCACCCAGTTCGAAGGCCAGCGTCCGGTTCCGCCGGTGCTGGTGGCCGAGGGCCGGGCCCCTCGCGGTCGCGGCGAGCCCGAAGCCGTGGCCACGGCTGTCAGTTAGAGCGCGTTTGAGATCGTCATTCCGGCTCGCCGCGCCCAAGCGGCCCCTGGCCGCGTTCTCGGCCAGGCCGATACCACTCATCCGGTATCGGCCTGGCCCGCGGCTTTGCCGGCAGCCACCTGGGCGCGGCTGCCTGGTCGAACGGCAACGTCTGGAACACGCCGAGCACCGCGGCCGGCCGGCCGTGTCGTTCTCAGGCCTGGTCGCCCGATGGCCCGCCCGACGCGTCAGGCGACGTTTTCCGTATATGTGTGCCCGGATTCACCGTGGACCGGCCGGGCCA
This sequence comes from Protofrankia sp. Cj5, assembly GCF_917627405.1. Classification (NCBI taxonomy): domain Bacteria; kingdom Bacillati; phylum Actinomycetota; class Actinomycetes; order Frankiales; family Frankiaceae; genus Protofrankia; species Protofrankia sp. Cj5. The sequence goes on along the minus strand of NZ_CAKJTO010000002.1, from coordinate 3,439 downwards.
TTTCACGCGGGCCGTCCGGGCTGTTGCCGCGGGCCGGACGGCGTCACATCCCCGGGGTGCCGGGGACGGGCAGGACTACGCCGGGCGTCCTTTGCCACTGTCGGTGGGAGTCTGGTCGGAGGCGTCATCGCCACTCGCCGACGCCGCATCGGGCTCGTCATGCGGGAGGGAAATGTCGACATCGCCGGACGGATGGCGGTGGATCGCCGGGTTTTCACTCATCTGCCTGCCCACCGTGACCTGGGTAGTTATCCTGGACCTGCCCGCCTGCGCAGCCGCTGGGGAGCTCGCCGGGGAACTCTCGGCTCCGGTGCCGACGCTCTGATCCGGTTCGTGTCCACGCGCTCCGCAGCAGTGCGGACACGTTGACCGTACGCCTGGTCGCCACATAACGCAGCCGATGGCGTAGCTGGGTCCTTTTTCCTGTAGACGAAAAACGTTCCGGGTGTCGTTCAGTCGATAGCGGGGGCGGTGTCCAGGCCCCCCGCATCATTTCCTAGGCTTATCCCGTGTCTCGTCGCGCGAAAATTGTGTGTACACTCGGTCCGGCCACCAGCTCTCCCGACATGATCCGGGCGCTGGTCGAAGCCGGAATGGATATTGCCCGTCTCAACCTCTCGCATGGCTCCCATGATCAACATGTCGAGACCTACCTGCGCATCCGCGCCGCCGCTGACGCCGTCGGGCGCAGCGTCGGCATCCTGGTCGATCTTCAGGGGCCGAAGATCAGGCTGGGGAAGTTCGGGTCCGGGCAGGTCACCCTGCTGCCCGGCCAGCACTTCACGATCACCACCGATGACGTCGTCGGTGACCAGAACCGCGTGGGAACAACGTTCTCGGGGCTGACCGCCGACGTCTCCAAGGGGGACCGCATCCTCGTCGACGACGGCCGGCTGGTGCTCGATGTCACAGACGTGATCGGCGCCGACGTCCATACGACGGTTGCCATCGGTGGGCCAGTCAGTGATCACAAGGGTATGAACATCCCGGGCGCGGCCCTCGGCGTGCCCGCGTTGACCGACAAGGACACCGAGGACCTCCGTTTCGGGCTCGGCCTGCCCGCTGACATGATCGCTTTGTCCTTCGTCCGGTCGGCTGCCGACATCGAGAAGGTACGGACGGTGATGGACGAGGCCGGTGTGCGTATCCCCGTCCTTGCCAAGATTGAGAAGCCGCAGGCTGTCGATCAGCTTGAGGAGATCGTCGAAGCCTTCGACGGTCTGATGATCGCGCGTGGCGACCTGGGCGTGGAAATGCCCCTGCAGGTCGTGCCGCTGGTCCAGAAACGTGCTGTGTCATGGGCGCGCGAGCGCGCGAAGCCCGTGATCGTGGCCACCCAGGTGCTGGAGTCAATGGTCCACGCCCCCCGGCCCACCCGTGCCGAGGCCAGCGACTGCGCCAACGCGGTCCTGGACGGCGCTGACGCGATCATGCTGTCGGCGGAGACCAGCGTCGGTGACTACCCCATCGAGGCGGTGTCCACGATGGCTCGGATCATCGAGACGGTAGAAGTAGATCTTTCTCGGATCCCGCCGCTGCGGACCCGTCCACGGACGGTCGGCGGCGCCCTGGCCGAAGCCGCGGCGAACGTCGGCGGCGCTATGGGGGCCCGTTACCTCGTCGCGTTCACCCAGAGCGGGGACACCGCACGGCGGCTCGCCCGGTATCGCAGCCCCATCCCGTTGCTGGCCTTCACCCCGGTGCAGGCGGTCCGCAGCCAGCTGGCTCTGCTGTGGGGCGTCGAGACCTTCCTGGTGCCGTTCGCGCACAGCACGGACGAGATGGTCCGGCAGGTCGACAGCGCGCTGCTGCACCTGGAGCGTTGCCGGCCGGGTGAACTGGTTGTCGTGGTCGCGGGGACACCGCCGGGGGTGGCCGGGATGACCAACACCATCCGGGTGCACCGCATCGGCGAAGAGGTATAGCCCTGCCCCAGCGAGTGCCTTCGGCGCGATCTGGGAGCCCGTCTCCTGGGCTGGTCGTTGTGGGGGGTTTGTAGATCACCTGATGATGATCTACAAAGGGGAGGGGTCGGTGCGTCCGCTCCGCGGAAACCTGGGGGCCCTGGCTCGCGGGCCGCCGCCGAGCCGTGAGAGGACGGATCAGCCCGTAGTGCCCGCGTCACGATGATGCGGCCCGGGGCCGGGCTGGACATCCGCGCGCTGTGCGTCCCGGCCGGCTGTGGCCGGCTGGATGCGGCTGATCAGGTTTACTGGGTGGTCAGGCGAACGGATGGCAGGACTGTCCCACGGTCGTGGCAGTGTGCGCCATTGGTGTGAACGCCGCTGTTCCAGCGGGCGGAGGTCCTGGGGACCCGCGAGGCGATGGCCTGGTTCCCAGGGGCTTCAGCTCCCTGGGCCATTCGCCGGACCCTGACCCGGCCCAACCGACCCGGGAGCGTGTCATGACCGAACAGCCGGCGCGGCGGCCTCGTGAACGGCTTCGTGAAACAGACCGCGGCAACGATGCCGCCGAGGGGCAGGGCTCTTCGCCGGCTGAGGCCCAACCCGGTACGGAGCGCCCGGCGGCTCCGTCCGGCCCGTCCGCCGATCGGCCGGATCCGCGGACCGAGGCGCCCGCCCCGCGCCGGACAGGCACGGTGCAGCCGCGTGGGCAGTCCGGGGCGCACCGTTCCCCGCCGGCCGCTGCTCCTTCGTCCGCCGCTCCTTCGCCTGGCGCCCCCTTGGCCGGCGCTGCTGTGTCCCCCCCTGAACGGGGCTCCGGCGGCCAGCCGCCGGTGGCGCGCCCGGCGCAGGCGAGTCCTCGACCGGTGAGTCCCGCGTCGGTGAGTCCCGCACCGGAACGGCCCGCACCGGAACGGATGCTGCCAGTGGCTCAGCGGCGGGTGGCGTCTCAACGGGCCGAGGCACCGGCCGGCACGACGGCCGCGGCGGTGCCGACCGGCCAGGGTGACAACGGGCCATCGCGGTCCGGACCGGAGCGCCAGCAGACCCCGCGGCCCGCACCGGGCCGTGCCGCCGCGGACGCCGCGAAGGACTCAAACGGCGCGGGTGCTCGCCCGGACCCAGCCGCGACTTCCTCCCGGCCGGCGGCACCCGTGCGACCGGCCGCGCCGAGTCCCGGTCCCGCATCCAGCCCTGCCGCCGGCCCCGCTCGGACAGCGCCGGGGCTGCCGGCGACGCCGCGTGCGGAACCCTCGCGTACGGAGAATCGCCAGGTTGAGAACCGGCGGCCCCCGCAGCCCCGGCAGGCGGCACCGAACGGACCCCGGTCGGCTGATCGCGGGCCGGTGGACCGCCAGCCGGGCGGCGCGGCAGCCGAGGCGGCCAAACCCACCGAGACCAGGTCACCCACAGCGCCGCGGCCTTCCCTGGAGGCCCCCACCACGCGGATTTCCCCGCAGCGATCACGGTCACCAGCGCCGGAGACAGGCTCCGAGCGTGCCGAGCCGCCGCCCTGGACGCCCGCGCCCCAGCCT
>NZ_CAKJTO010000001.1:140525-188494 GCF_917627405.1 Protofrankia sp. Cj5 | reverse complement strand
CGCGCGGCCTGGCGTTCGCTCCGTACGGCGCGAACGCCGGCCATGCCGCCGACCGCGCCGCCGACGATGGCGCCACCAGCCACGCCGCCGAGCAGCCCGGCGAGCAACAGGGCCACCAGCGCCGGTCGAGCCGGGGCCGGGTCGACCGGCTCTCGGCCGGCGCCGCGCGGTCCGGCTGACTTCTGGGCGTCAGCCGGATCAGCCGGGTCAGCCGGATCAGCCGGGTCAGCCGGGTCCGCCGGATCGGTATGGGGGCCGCCGGCACGGTGCGTATGGGAGGCAGCGAGAGCGGCCGGCGGATCCGGCCAGGGCCCGCGGGGAGCGGCCGGCGGATCCGGGCGCGTCCACCATGGCCGCGTCGGCGGGCCGGCCGGCCCGCCGTTGTCGGCCGGTTCACCCCGGAACGGGATGTCCTCCTCACCGTCGCCATCCACGGCCCTCCGCCTCCCGGTGCCAGCATCAGGGTACGAGCGGATATAACGCCAGACACGAGACATCCGCCGATATCGCGTAAACGGGCACCGGGAAAAGTTCGGGTCTGTCAGCGGCCCGCTACTGCGATCACGCGGCTACCACCGTACGGCCTCCCGAGAGGATCCAGCGTCAACGCCGCTGGAACACGGTGGCGGCGCGGCGCCACACCGGCAGGTCTACCGCCGCCGGTCACCCGGCAACGCCGCGACAGCCATCACCGGCAGCAGGCGGACGCTTCCGGATTCGACGGCATTGACCTCAGTGGCGTTGGCCACCGAGACGACGCCGCCTCCCAGCCTGGTCCCGGCTGGGAGGCTGGGCTGTACCACCGGGATCGCGACCGGACGCGCCGGTTCCGGCACCGTGACAGGGGCGGTCGCTCCGAGCGCGGCACCCGCGACAGCGAAAAGAATCACCGCCACCGAGTTCATCAATATTCGCCTCGCCCGGCTCCGGTACCCCCGCGGGCCGGTGGCCGGGCGGGTCACCAACCGGCGGCCAGCCCCGGATCGCGGGGTTGTCATGACCGGCCTCCCGACGGACCGGCGCGGCCGATCGGCGGGGCCCGCCGACAGCGCGGGCCGCGCGGACCGCGAAGCGGGCTGGTCTGGCCGGCGCCGCCTCGGGGTGGCATCGCCAAGGAAATCAGCTGCCCTGGCCGACAGCGCGACGCGCCTGGTCCGCGGCTGCCCTGCCCGTACCCGCCCGGCCACCGGCTGGGCCGGATCGGGGCTGCGCGCGGGGCTCTGGGCAGCAGGTGGCTGGTTCAGCGAACCGGCAACACCGACGAACAGACCACGCCCGGCTGCCCGGATGACCACGCGAACGGAGACGGTGGCCGAGCGCGGGCGGGCCGGGTCGTCGGGCGGCCCGGCGATGCCGGGAGCGGCCATCCGCAGCAGCCGTTCCGCCGCTCCCCCCGGCAGGGCCGGACCGCCGAGCCCCGCCAGCCGCGCCTTGAGATGGCGCAGCTCGGCAACCTCCCACTGGCAGGACGCACAGGACGCAATGTGCGCCAAGGCGCGGTCCCTGCCGTCGTGGTCCAGCTGCCCGTCCACCAGCGGGGCTATCTGCTTGCCGAGATGTCCGGTCACGCCTGTCCCTCCGGCGTGGACGACGTTCCACCACCTGCGCTCGCCACGGCCGGTTGGCCTGCTGGGGACGCCCGCCGAGTGATCCGGTGCGATCGGCGCGACGGCGACGCGGCGTCCTCGACCGAGAGGGCGGCGCCTGCCCCGATCGAGGACGCCCCGGCCGCCGTCTCCGGTGCCGCCGGCGCGGTCAGGGCGGCCCCCGCGGCTGCCGAGGCGTCGAACAAAGCCGGACCGGCCGCCGTCCCGGCCGCACGCGGCGCCCGGTCCGCGAGAGCCTGCCGCAGCATGGCGCGGCCTCGGGAGATTCGGCTGCGCACGGTGCCGAGCTTCACCCCGAGTGTCTGCGCGATCTCCTCGTAGGACAGCTGCTCGATGTCGCACAGCACGACCGCGGCCCGGAAGTCGGGCGGGAGCGCAGCCAGCGCGCCCTCGATGTCGGCGTCAAGATGCGACTCCGCGTAGACGGCTTCCGGGCTCGCCTCACGGCCGGCGAGGCGCTCCGGGTCATCCGGCAACGCGTCGAAACGAATCTTCTGCTGACGCCGCATGCGGTCCAGGAAAAGATTCGTGGTGATCCGGTGCAGCCAGCCCTCAAAAGTGCCGGGCGTGTAATCGGCCAAGGACCGAAACACGCGCACGAAGACATCCTGGGTGAGGTCCTCGGCATCATGCGCGTTCCCGGTAAGCCGGTAAGCGAGCCGGTACACCCGATTACCGTGATCTCGTACGACCTCTTCCCAGGTGGGCGGCACCCACGTGGGCTGGTCAGCACCGGCGATTTCCACCGCGGCGGGTTCGGCGACGGCATCACCGTCCGACACCGGACGTGACGAGACCGACCGCCCAGGCGCGAACGTGGCCAGGCGCGTGTCCTGTCCGTTCACGGTCGCCTCTCGATCGGTTCGCGACGAACGTACCCGACGCGCCGGCCATGGCGCGGCAAAACCCGCAGCGGACACCGGCTGATCTCCCCTCGCCCCATCCCGACACGAGATGCGTTGACCTGACGAACGCTCCATCCGCAGCGGGCGTTCCCGTAGGCTGCCCATGTCATGCCCGACACAGCCACCGGAGCCGTCGATCCGGCCTCCGCATACACCGAGGGCTTCCTCCTGGAAGACCCTCCGCTGCGGGCTGCCCGAGCACGTGCCGAGGAAGTCGGGATCTTTCCGGTCAGCCCGGGGGCCGGTTCCATCCTTCGTTTTCTCGCCGCCTGTGTCGCCGCCCGCACCGTCGTCGAAATCGGGACGGGCACGGGGGTATCCGGTACCTGGCTGCTGCGCGGAATGCGGCCGGACGGAACGCTCACCACCATTGACGTCGAGGCCGAACATCTCCGGCTCGCGCGCCGGACGTACGCGGACGCGGGAATGGCGTCCAACCGCAGCCGGCTGATAACAGGCCGGGCCCTCGATGTCCTGCCCCGCCTCACCGATGGTGCTTACGACCTGGTGTTCTGCGATGCGGACCGGCGTGAGGCCACCGATTACCTCAGCCAGGCCCTCCGGCTGCTGCGGCCGGGTGGGATCGTGGTGTTCGCCGGCATGCTCGCCGGTGGGCGGGTCGCGGACCTGGAGGCTCGCGACTCCGAGGCCATCGCGGCCCGGGAGCTCGCGACCGCCGTGCGGGACGACGTCCGGCTGACCCCGATGCTCCTCACCGCCGGCGACGGCCTGGTCGTCGCGGTCGTCGCGAAGTCGTCACCGGTCGGCTGACCCCACCACAGGGCCCTCGATCACCTAACAGTGATCGAGAACAACACCCCACCCACAACCCACCCCGCGGCTCCACCGCGGGCGCCCAGGCTCGCTCACGGGATGCTGGGCAGGACCTCAGGATGTGAGCCACGCCAGCAGCGTGCGCACGCCCCAGCCGGTGCCGCCCTTGCTGATCTCACCGTCGTCGCTGTCCGCGCGGGCGGTACCGGCGATATCGACGTGCGCCCAGGGGATACCGCCGGTGAACTCCCGCAGGAACAGCGCGGCCGTGATCGACCCGCCGGACACGTCCAGCGCGGTGCCGATGTTCGCGAGATCCGCCACACCGGACTCCAGGGCCGGCCGGTACTCATCGACCAGTGGCAGCCGCCACAGCCCCTCACCGGCTGTCTGAGCCGCCCGGAACAGCTCACTGGCAAGCGCGTCGTCGGAGGAGAACAGGCCGGCCGTCCGGCGGCCCAGCGCAACCGTGATCGCGCCGGTGAGCGTCGCCAGGTCAATGATCGCATCAGGCGCGAGGCTGGCCGCGTAGGCAAGCCCGTCCGCAAGCACAAGGCGGCCCTCGGCATCGGTGTTGAGCACCTCGACGGTGGTTCCGCCCCAGCAGGAGACGACATCACCGGGCCGCATAGCGGCACCACCGATCATGTTCTCCGCGAGGCAGAGCAGACCGGTGACCCGGTCCCGCACACCCATGGCCGGCAGGGCCGTCATGGTCGCGAGCACGGCAGCCGCCCCCGCCATATCCGTCTTCATCGCGGCCATGGACGTCGCGGGCTTCAACGACAGGCCGCCGGAATCGAAGGTGATCCCCTTACCCACCAGTGCCACATGCCGGCCGCGTGGACAGCCGGGATCGGACGCCGGAGCACCGTCGTAGCTCAACCGCACCAGCCGCGGTGGCCGCGACGAACCCGCGCCCACCGCGGCCAGCCCGCCGAAGCCCTGTTCGGCGAGTTCCGTCGGACCCAGGACGTGCGCGTCGAGCCCGGCCGCACGGGCGGTCTCGACCGCGCGCGCGGCGAACCACTCAGGCGACTTGACCAGGCTCGGCATATTGGCCAGATCGCGGGCGAGATGCACGGCACGGCTGGTCACGGTGGCGACGGCGACGGCGGCACGCAGCTCGGGATCCCGGGGGTTCGCGACAATGATCGTGGCTTCCCGCAGGGCCTTCGAGCGATCATCAGTGGTCCCGTCACTGGCGTCACCGTCACCGTCGCCGGTCAGCGCGGCGGCGCCGTCGGTCAAGGCAGCGACCAACGGACGGTAAGCGGCCAGCAACAGGCCTTCGGTGAACGCGCGCAGGCCGATGGCGTCGACCCCGGTCTCGGCGTCCGCGAGCACGGCCGCCCGGCTGGCGGACGCGGCCCGGCGGGCGAACGCCGCACCAGCCGCACGCCAGGCCGCCTGGTCCCGCCTGCCGGCTCCCAGCAGCAGCAGCCTCGTCGGCGGGTCGGCCCGCCCCAGCGGGACGACGACCACCTCCGCCGGCTCGCCGCTGGCCCGCTCCGCGTCCAGCAGAAGATCCAGGTCAAGACCGAGCGAGTGCCCGACCGCGCGACCGGCCGCCGTCACCGCGGCCGTGACGACCTCCTTCCCCACGGGGAAGGTCAACAAAGCCAGGACCGGCACGCCGACCTCCAATGGCGTACCGGCCCGCAGCGTCACGATCGGTGGGCGGGGGACGGCCCACCCGGCGTCCGCTGGAACGTCGAACACGCTGGCCGCGCGTCTAGCCGGCGGCCGACTTCAGCGCGTCCCCAAGGTCCTTCGCCTCGTCGGGCAACAACTCCACCACAAGACGGCCACCCCCTTCCAGCGGGACGCGCATGATAATGCTGCGGCCCTCCTTGGTGACCTCGAGCGGACCGTCACCCGTCCGCGGCTTCATGGCCGCCATCGGTGCACCTCTTCCTGCCGTCGGACCTGCTACCACCGGCGATTATCCCGGAGAACAGGCCGGGAACCGAAACACGTCACCCCGCAGCGCCACAACAGACGCGGCTTGCCGGGATCGCGAAGCACCAGAGATGCCTCTGAATGGACAACACACACGCAATCCGGACCAACGTCCATGATCAGAACGTTACGACGATCCGGCCGCGGTGTCAGTCGGAGGTCAGCCGCACGTCACTTTTCGAACGTTCCGAGCGAACCGGCGCAGTGACACCCACAACGCACCCACAACCATCGGCCGCAGTAGCGCGAACCCGGCCCGGCCGAGCCATCCCAGCGGCAGCTCCAGGTCCTCGGACCAGACAAACCGCGACCGCCCGGCGGGCAGGGGAACCACCACGAAGGCGCCACCCCCGCGCACCGCCCGGCCGGTATGGCGAACCAGGCAGCGGTACGGCGGCTCCCACTCGACGATCTCCATTGAGTCGACGAGCACCAGCGGGCCGATCCCGGTACGGGCGATGATGCATCCGCCGACCCCGATCCCGCCCTGGCGGCTTCGGACCACCGTCGTCGCCAGCAGCCACTCGCCCTGACGCTCCCAGTCCGTCAACGCCGCGAACACGGTTGCCGGCGCGGCCTCCACCTCGACGGCCACGGCCAGCGTGCCGGACCCGCGCCGCTTCACACCGGCGGCCAGGGGAACGCGCTCCCGGGATGACTGACGCTCACCATGAAGATCTCCCGTAGTGCTCCGCCGGCTCGAAGGCCTCGCATCCTCCGCATCTCCCCGGGACTCCCGTCCGCATCTCCCGGGACTCCCGTCCACGCGGCCATGCCCGCCCGGCGGCCGGTTACTCCACCGGCGGGGCCGCCGGGCCGACGGCATCGGCGTGGCCGGTCCAGCCGTCGCGCTCCGCGCTCCGGTAGCTCGGCGCCTGCTCGTCGGCATGGGCGAAGGAAGCCAGCCTGACCATCTCCTCGTCCCGCCGCGCGAGTTCAGCGTCCCGCCAGGCAAGCTCGTCCGCGAGCCGCGCGACCACCGCGTCGACCTCGGCCATCCGGTAGCCCCGGAACGCCATGTCGAACCGAACACCGGCGAGGTCGGCAGCGGACACGGTCAATGCCGGCAGACCGTCACCGGCCGCGTCCGGCGGCGCTGGCGACAACCGGTCGAAGCGTCCGACCGACAGAGCCGCGACGGCGAAGACAATTGCGGCAACAACCACTATCTCGACGACGAGCAACACATCCACGATCGTGGCACGGGTTGAGAAATTATGCCGCACCCGCCACCCCGACAGCACGATCACCGCTCTTTTTCACGCGGACGCAGGCCGGCGCAGGCTCCGGGCGGGTCCGCCGCATACGTGGCCGGCGGATAAGAGCGCCCGGCAACAGGGGTGTGGATCCTCGAAGCTTCCAGCGCCGGCCGCTAAAGTTCCCTGCGGTGAGCGACATCTCCTCGACGGGCGGCCCCGCCGGCCCCGCCCACACCGCCGGCAGCACGGGCGGAGGGCTCCCCGCGGGTACCCGGGCGGCCAGCGACCTCCGGCTCGGCTCATCGACGTTCCGCCCGTCCGACCTGACCATCATGGCAATCATCAATCGGACGCCCGACTCGTTCTTCGACCGAGGCGCAACCTACGGCGAGCCGGAAGCGCTGGCCGCGGTGGACCGTGCCGTCGCCGAAGGCGCCCAGATCATCGACATCGGCGCGGTGAAAGCGGCACCGGGCGAGGACGTCGACACCATCGAGGAGCTGCGGCGGCTCGGCGGGTTCGTCGCGCTCGTCCGGTCCAGGCACCCCAGCGTCGTGATCAGCGTGGACACCTGGCGTGCCGAGGTGGGCCGGGTGGTGGCGAGTGAAGGCGCCGACCTGCTCAACGACGCCTGGGGCGGTACCGATCCCCGGCTCGCCGAAGTCGCCGCCGAGCACGCGCTGGGTCTGGTCTGCACCCACGCCGGGCAGCTGCCGCCGCGCACCCGGCCACACCGGATCGCCTACGACGATGTGGTCGCCGACATCATCGCCACCACGACCGGGCTCGCGAACCGCGCGGTGGCGCTCGGCGTGCGACCGGACGGCGTGATCGTCGATCCAGGCCACGACTTCGGCAAGAACAGCCGGCATTCCCTGGAGGCGACCCGCCGGCTCCCCGAACTCGCCGCAACCGGCTGGCCGGTTCTCGTCGCGCTGTCGAACAAGGACTTCATCGGCGAGACCCTCGACGCCGGGGTCACAGACCGCCTCGAAGGGAGCCTCGCCGCAACCGCGATCAGCGCCTGGCTCGGTGCCAGGATCTTCCGCGCCCACCAGGTCGCCGAGACCCGCAGGGTGCTGGACATGGTGGCGGCCATCCGCGGTACCCGCGACCTCGCCGTCGCCCGCCGAGGCCTCGCCTGACCCGGACGGCGGCTACTCCCCCTCGAGCCGCTCGGCGGTGGTCGGCCCGGTGCCGCCCGGCGGTGGCACGCCGGCCTCAAGAAGATCCAACGCGGCCTCGACCGTATTCGCCCAGCCCAGGGCGTTCCGGGCCGCCGGCCGGACGAAACCCCGCCGGACCAGTTCGTCCACCTGTGCCCGGAGATGGGCGAACAGGCCGTCCGGGTCGAGGACGACGACCGGCTTGGCATGCATCCCGAGAACGCGCCCGACCCACATCTCCAGCAGTTCCTCCAGGGTGCCAAGACCGCCGGGGAGGGCGAGGAAGGCGTCCGAGCGGATCTCCAGGAGCCTCTTGCGCTCCCGCATCGTCTCGGTGACGATCAGCTCGTCCGCGTCGCCGTCGGTGATTTCCAGGGCCGACAGCGCTCGGGGAATCACGCCGGTGGTGCGGGCGGCGCCCGCACGGGCCGCGCGGGCGACCGCACCCATGCACGAGACGGAGCCGCCACCCGAAACCAGGCCGTGGCCGCGGCGGGCGAGCGCGGCACCGACCGCCGCGGCCAGCTCGAGGTAGGAGGGATCGATCGCCTCGGACGACGAGCAGTAGACACAGATGTTCACGCGGGCTCGCCGCCCGGACGCCCGGCCTCCGAGCCCGGCTGGTCGTTGCCCACGCGGTGGCTGTTGACGATGATCTGAACAGCCTCGTCCACGTCATCGGTGAGAGTGACAAGATCAAGATCTGTCGGCAGGATGCGCCCGGCGCCCGCAACCGTGGTGCGCAGCCAGTCCAGCAGGCCCGCCCAGTACCGCGAGCCCATGAGCACCACCGGGAAGCGGGTCACCCTACGGGTCTGGACGAGCGTGAGCGCCTCGAACAGCTCGTCGAGCGTGCCAAGCCCGCCTGGCAGGATCACGAATGCCTCGGCGTACTTGACGAACATGGTCTTGCGGACGAAGAAGTACCGGAAGGTCACCCCGAGGTCCACCCAGTCGTTGAGACGCTGTTCGAACGGGAGCTCGATGCCGAGGCCGACCGACAGGCCGCCAGCCTCCTGCGCGCCCCGGTTGACAGCTTCCATAGCCCCCGGGCCGCCACCCGTGATCACCGCGTAGCCAGCCCGGACGAGCGCGCCGCCGAGCCGCTCGCCAAGGGCGTAGTCGGGGTCCTCGACGGGGACACGAGCCGAGCCGAAGACCGTCACCGCCCGGGGCAGCTCGGCGAGCAGCCCGAACCCCTCGACGAACTCGCTCTGGATCCGCAGGACCCGCCACGGATCGGCGTGGACCCAGTCAGCCGGACCACGGGTGTCCAGCAGATGCTGGTCGGTCGTCGACCCTTCGACCAGCCCACGGCGAACGGTGATGGGCCCGCGTTGCCGCTCCGGCGGCCGGCGGGTCCGGGCTGGCCGATCCCGGCCCGGAGCCGGACCCGGACCCGGACCGGCGGCGGCCGAGGCGACGGCGACAGAAACATCGGCGGAAGCGGGGCCAGCGGAAAGCGCTCGGGCGGCCACGGCACCGTCGGCGACAGGAACGTCTGGCTGGGTCGGGTCGGTAGGCGCACTCACGAGCTGTAACATAACGTTCCAGCGTTACATTCAAGATCGTAAACGGGTAACCGACCGAGAAGTTCGACGGAGGTTACCCGAAACATCCCATGCGGGTCAGCGCATGAGGTAGCGCCGCAGCACATCCTCTGCCGCGCCGATCCGCGCCACCTCGACATACTCGTCGCGGGTGTGGGCGAGGCCAGGGTCACCAGGCCCGAAGTTGAGCGCCGGGATACCGAGCGCGGCGAAGCGGGCCACGTCGGTCCAGCCGTACTTGGCCACGGGCACACATCCCGCAGCCGCCACGAACGCGCTGACGACGGGCGCGGCGAGGCCGGGCAGCGCACCGGGCGCACTGTCGGTCACCGCAAGGGCGAAACCGTCGAGTACAGCGCGGACATGCTCGAGCGCCTGACCGACATCACGGTCCGGGGCGAACCGATAGTTGACCGTGACCTCACAGGCGTCCGGGATGACGTTGCCAGCCACGCCGCCGCTCACCCACACGGCGTTGAGGCCCTCGCGGTAGGTACAACCGTCGATGGTCACCGTCCGTGGCTGGTAGTCGGCGAGGCGCTCCAGCAGCGGCGCGGCGCGGTGGATCGCGTTCTCGCCAAGCCATGCCCGCGCCGAGTGCGCCCGGCGTCCGCGTAGCGAGACCACCACCCGTAGGGTGCCCTGGCAGCCCGCTTCGATCTCGCCCGAGGTCGGCTCCAGGAGCACCGCGAGATCGGCGTCCAGCCAGTCGCGATGGCGCTCGGCAACGCGGCGCAACCCGTTGAGCTCGGCGCGGACCTCCTCGTTGTCGTAAAAAACCCAGGTCACGTCATGGGTGAGGGGCTCACCCGCGAGCGCGGCGGCCAGCCGCAGCAGCACGGCCACTCCCGACTTCATGTCGGAGGTCCCGCAGCCGTAGAGCCTGCCAGCCGCGAACCGGGCGGGCAGGTTGTCCGCGATCGGCACGGTGTCGAGGTGCCCGGCCAGCAGCACCCGGGTCGGCAGCCCCAGGTCGGTACGGGCAACGACGGCGTCGCCGTCCCGGTCGACCCGCAGTCCGGCGACGCCGGTCAGAGCCGTTTCGACCAGGTCCGCGAGGACGGCCTCGGAGCCGCTCACCGACGGGACGTCGACCAGGGCGCGGGTCAGCTCCACCGCCGAGGCGGTCAGGTCGAGCGGCGCGCCGCGGCCGAGCGGGGAACGCTCGGCGGATGGTCCAGGTAGCCGGTCCGGCAGCTGCTCAGCTGGCAACGCCGTGCTCCCGCAGGATGTCGTTCAGCGCGAGCTTGTCGTGGATCTCCCCTTCGGCCAGCGTCCGCAGCACCAGGATGCACGGCATGGCGTAGTCCCCGCCGGGGAACGACTTCACCCGGCTCGACCCGACCGCCACCGCCCGCTGCGGAATCTCCCCACGCGGGTACTCCTCGCCGGTGACCGCGTCGAACACGTGCGTGGAGGCGGTGAGGATCGCGCCGGCGCCGAGCTTGGCCCCGCGGCGCACCCGGGCGCCCTCCACCACCATGGCGCGGCTGCCGATGAACGCGTCGTCCTCGACCACCACGGGCTTGGCGTTCGGCGGTTCCAGCACCCCGCCGATGCCGGCCCCGCCAGACAGGTGCACCCGGCGCCCGATCTGCGCGCAGGAACCGACCGTCGCCCAGGTGTCGACCAGAGTACCGGCACCGACGTACCCGCCGATGTTGGTGTAGCTCGGCATCAGCACCGCACCAGGTTCGATATGCGCGCCCCAGCGGACGATCGCGCCCGGCACGACCCGCACCCCGTCGAAGGATGTCTTGAGCGGCACCCGGTCGTGATAACGGAAGTCGCCGGCCGCGGACTCGGCCATCGGCAGCACCCGGAAAGCGAGCAGGATAGCGTGTTTCGCCCGCTCGTCCACGACGACGTCGCCGCTGTCGGCGACATGGGCGACCCGTGCCTTCCCCGCGTCCAGGAGGTTGACCGCCTCGACCACGACATCGTGCAGACTGCGGCCGGCCAGCGCCTCGGCGGCGTCAGGACGGTCCCACAACAGGTCGATGACCGGGTCTATCGCGGAGTCGATGATCTCGCCCGATGTGCTCACGACCCCGACCCTAACGAGGCGCCTGCCGCCCGTGCCCCACCGGCCCCGAAGGATCATGATCCTGGAAGATCGAGGAGCCCACCGCTCAGTGCCGGGAGACCGGAGCCAACGGGGCAGGAGGCGGGAGGCGGGACCGCGGCGCCCCGGACGGCACCCCCCGGCCCAGGATGGGGGCTACCGGATGTCCGGCGGCTCCGTCGTGACCCGGAATCCGGGACGGCCGCCACGGTCGTCGCCCGGCCACGGCATCGCCGGGAGCGTCCCCGGGCCCGCGGGCGCCGGCCCCCTGTCCTGGTACTGGCTCCCCTGCTGGTGCTGGTAAGCGGTGTCCGGCCGCGTCCCGGCCACGGGCAGACCCCCGGTCGGCGGTCCGGACGGGAGGAGCGGCGCGACCGGACGGGCGCCGGTCTGGTGACCGCCGCCGACGTACCCGGCGGCCACCGGTGCCGGTGGCGGGTTGACCAGCTGCGGTGGCGGCAACATCGCCATCCGCTCCGGGACGGTGGCGACCTGGGCGTCCGGCCCGGTCAGCGCTATCCGGACGTGCCTGCGCCCGGCCTCGCCGTAGAACACGCCGGGGGCGACGAGTACACCCACGCTCGCCAAGGCGTCCACCGTCGTCCAGGCTTCCTCCCCGCGGGTCGCCCACAGGTAGAGCCCGGCCTCGCTGTGCTCGATCGTGAAGCCGGCAACGGCCAACGCCGCGGCGAGCACGGCCCGCCGGTTGGCGTAACGCGCCCGCTGCTCAGCGACGTGCATGTCGTCGGCAAGGGCCGCGGTCATGGCGGCCTGAACCGGTGTCGGCACCATCGACCCGCCGTGCCGCCGCACCTCCAGCAGCCCGGTGACGAGCCTCGGATCCCCGGTGACGAAGCCGGCGCGGTAGCCGGCGAGGTTCGACCGCTTGGACAGCGAGTGCACCGCGAGCAGCCCTTCGTGGGAGCCGCCGCAGACATCCGGATGCAGCACCGAGACAGGCCGGGCCTCCCAGCCCAGCTCGATGTAGCACTCGTCGCTGGCGACGACGATGCCGCGCTCGCGGGCCCAGCCCACGACCGCCCGCATCTCGTCCACGGTCAGCACCCGGCCGGAGGGGTTGGCCGGAGTGTTCAGCCAGACCAGCGCCACACCGTCCACCGGGCCGAGCACCGGCTCGCAACGGGCGAGCAGGGCACCGACCTCGTAGGTCGGATAGGCCGGTGCCGGTATCCAGACGCGGTCGCCCGGCCCGAGCCCGAGCTGGCTCGGCAGCTGCGCGACCAGCTCCTTCGTCCCGATCACCGGCAGGACGCTGTCGGGCTCGACGATCACCCCGAGCCGGCGCGCCAGCCAGCCCGCGGCCGCGTCCCGCAACTCGGGCGTACCCGCGGTGGCCGGGTAGCCGGGGGCGTTCGCCGCCGCCGCGAGGGCATGCTGAACCGCGAGCGGGGTCGGGTCCACCGGCGTGCCGACCGACAGGTCGACCATGCCGTACGGGTGCGCGCGGGCCTTGCGCGCGAACGGCGCAAGGGCGTCCCAGGGGAAGTCGGGCAGCCGCACCCGGAAGTGATGGGCCTGCCGGAGCGCTCCAGCAGGCCCCGTAGGCCCGGTCAGGACTCGCCCTGCGGCGCCAGCGCGGCGACACCGGGCGGATCGAAGTCGAGCGCGCCCACCTTCGACGCCCCGCCAGGCGAACCGAGCTCCTCAAAGAAGACGGCG
This sequence comes from Protofrankia sp. Cj5, assembly GCF_917627405.1. NCBI lineage: Bacteria > Bacillati > Actinomycetota > Actinomycetes > Frankiales > Frankiaceae > Protofrankia > Protofrankia sp. Cj5. The sequence goes on along the minus strand of NZ_CAKJTO010000001.1, from coordinate 175,586 downwards.
TTGGTGTCGGTGAAACCCTTCCACTGATCCGGAACGTCGTCCTCGTAGTAGATGGCTTCGACCGGACAGACGGGCTCACACGCTCCGCAGTCGACGCACTCGTCAGGCTGGATGTACAGCATCCGTCCGCCTTCGTAGATGCAGTCGACCGGGCACTCCTCGATACAGGCCCTGTCCTTGACATCGACGCAGGGCTCCGCGATGACGTAGGTCACCGGTTGTTCCTCCTCGGCTCACGGGCGACTGATTCCCTAGTATCGACCTCGACGGTTCTGTGTCGACAACAAGGGCGTTCGCTTGTCGTGTATGTCGTCCGTATCACTCCTGCTGACGTCGGCGCCAGGGTTTCCGTCCGCCGGCGGGTCGCCGGTCCGCTGCCACTGACCGACGTCGTCGGGCAGCTGCTGTCCTGGACCGACCGATGTCTGACGATACGGACCAGAGACGGTTCCATCGTGAAGGTCGCGGAAACAGATCTCGTTGCCGGCCGGAGGGTGCCGCCGCGGCCGGTCCGCCCAGCGGCCGCTGGGCAGTGCGGCGCCGGGCAGTGCAACGCTGGGCATACGGAGGCGAATCCGCAATGAGTGCCCGAACACGACGCCAATTCGCCGACATCGTCCGCCGGGATCCGGTCGATGTCGCGCTGGCCTGCCTGCTGATCGCGGCGGAGGTCGAACCAGGCCTCGACCCAGCCCGCGAGCTGGCCCGGTTCGACGCCCTCGCCACGGACGCCGGTCGCCTTCTCGACATCGCGCCGGACGAGCTGGGCACCGCAACGGACGAACTGGGCACCGCGGCGGACGAGCGACCCGCCACCCGGCGCACACTCGCCGGGCTGGACGTGCGTGCCGCCGCCGAGATCCTGCGGGAGGCGCTGGGAACGCGAGCCGGCTTCCACGGTGACCCCGGCAGCTCCGACAGCCTGCACGCCTGCCTGCTCACGTCGGTGCTCCGGCGTCGGCACGGCCTGCCGATCATGCTGTCGATCGTGTGGATGGAGGTCGCCCACCGCCTCGGCGTCCCCGCGTACCCGATCGGCCTGCCCGGCCATGTCATCGTCGGTGTCGGCGCGCCGGACCGGCACGTCCTGGTCGACCCGTTCGCCGGCGGCCGGCTGATCACCGTACACGAGGCCGCGGAGAAGGTCCGTTCCGCCGGGGTGGCGTTCACCCGTTCGCAGCTCAAGCCGATGGACCCGACCGGCCTGCTCATGCGGGTACTGGGCAACATCCGGATCTGGGCGGCACGGACGGAGGCCATCGCGACGCGGCTGTGGGCCGTCGAGCTGTCCCTGTTGCTGCCGCGCCATCCCACCCACCTGCTCCGGGAGCGCGGGGAACTACGTGCCCGCCGCGGTGACTTCATCGGCGGCGCGGCGGATCTCACGACTTTCGCCGATGTGGTCGCCGCCCTGGAGCCGGCCGCGGCCGGCGCGGCCCGTGAAGCGGCACACGCCGCCCGTGCCCGCTTGAACTGACGCCGGTCAGTCAGCGGCGAGCTCCCGGTACATCCCCCGGTAGAACAGCAGGGGAGGCGCATCCCGGCTGGATCCGTCCAGTGCCACGACTTCACCGAGCAGCAGGGTGTGATCACCGCCCTCGTAGGTGAGGACCGTGCGGCACTCGAACGCCGCGAGCGCGTCCGTCAGCAGAACCACGCCGGTCGCGGCTCCGATGGAATGCTTCCAGCTCTCGAAGAGGGTCCGTGCGTCGTGCCGGTCCTGGCTGGCGAAGAAGCGGGACGCCTCCCGCATGTCCGCGGCAAGGACGGAGACGCCCCACACGCCCGCGCCGAGGACCGGCGTGTGGAAACGGGACATCTTGCCAACGCTGACCAGCACCAGCAACGGGTCGAGTGACACGGAGGTGAACGAGTTCGCGGTAATCGCGAACGGCTGGTCCTCGAAAACAGTGGTGATGACCGTGACACCTGTTGCGAAACGCCCGACCGCCCGGCGGAAGGCGTCCGGATCGACGGCCACGCGGACACGCTACTCCCGCGCCGGTTTGCCGAGGCACTCCCGACCTGCTCGTGACAACGACCACATCTCCTCTTGGCCAGCCACGGCTTCATCCCCGGTTGTGGCGGCCCTTCAGCGCCCGGGACGACGGTGGTCCGAGCCCTGGGCCGGCGGACGCTGATCCGGGTGCGGACCGGAGGCAGAACCGCGCGGACCGGTCGCCAGCGTCGCGGACAGGCCGCGACGGGGCGAGCCGAGCATCGCCACGACGACCGGAGCGATCGCACCGACGACCAGAAACAGGTACCCGGCGGTGCCCGCCGTCAGGAGAAGATCACCTTCAGGACGCGCGACGCCAAAACACAGCACGATCGGGATCCAGCCCACAGCAACGATCATGGCCCCGAGGCGGGTGCCGGTGAACCAGCGCACCAGCAGCGCCGCGGCGGTGTTTCCGGCCAGCGCGAAGGCAACTCCGACCGACAGCAGGACCCCGCCGGGCCGGGGGCCCACCGGAACGAGGAACACACCGTAGAAGCCGAGCGCAAGACCGACCAGCCAACCGAACACGTAGGCCGACCCCAGGAAAGCCCGAGACGGTTCAGCGCCTGCGCCTGCGCCGCTGCCGCTGTCGCTGCCGCTGACCGCGTTCACGTCCCTGCCCACATCGGTGGCTGTCGCCGTGACCGAGGCCGCCGGAGGCGGCTGACACGAATGATCATGCATCGTCGAACCGGGCATGGGTCGAGATTAAGAGCGACCGGCAATAGGGGACGCGGCGTCGCGAGGCTGGGGCACCCACCTCGCCGCGTTGTCGTCGGTCGCCACCCAACACCTCCGGTGGCTCCCTCCGCCGCCTCGCGACGCACGCATCCCAGCCCCGCTCCTTGGCCCACTCCCCTGTTACCGATCACTCAGAGATCGAGCCCGGCGAAGAGGTCGGTCTCGCGCCCGTTCGGGCCGCCGGCCGGTCCGCGCTCACCCCGGGTGAGGATGTAGTGCTCGGTGCCCCATGCCCGGTGGCCGATGCCGTCGGCCAGGACGAAGAAGAAACCGTCCGTCGTCATCTGGGTTGCATGCGCTCGCATGGCCGCCACCTTCGCCTCGAAGTGAGCGGGCGAATCGATCTCAGTGGTCACGGCACTGTCCGGCACCGCCATCGGCACGTCATCCGCCGACTGCACACCGTCGAACAGCTCACGCCCGGTACCCGACGAACGGAAGTAGTCGATCCCAGCCTGGATCATCGATCGCGCGACCGCGGTCTGGTACAGCTTCGCGGGCTGCCAGGGCGGCCCGGTATCCGGAGCGAAGGACGGATCCCCCGCCACCTCGAACATCCGCACAGTCAGTTCGTGCGCACGGATGTGGTCGGGATGCCCGTAGCCACCGTTGCTGTCGTAGGTGACCAGTACCTGCGGACGGACCGCACGGACGATCTCAGCCAGCGCGGCCGCCGCCTCGTCGGGATCGGCCCGCCACAGGCAGCGCGGATCGTCGTTCCCAGGAGTGCCCATCATGCCGCTGTCACGCCAGCGGCCCGGCCCGCCGAGGAAGCGATGGTCGGTGACGCCGAGCGCCTCGCACGAGCGCGCCAGCTCACCGATGCGGTACCCGCCGAGCTGGTCGCCCCGGTCGGAGCGCAGATTGATCAGTTCTGGAACGAGCACCTCGCCCATCTCCCCGAGCGTGCACGTGACAAGAGTCACATGGGTCTCCGGGTCGGCGGCGTAGGACGCCATGGTCAGCCCGGTCCCGATCACCTCATCGTCAGGGTGGGCATGCACGAACATCACCCGCCGCGCCGGCAGCTCGATGAAGTCCGGCCCAGACCCGGTCAGCACAGTGGGAGCAGTCACGCCCACGACCCTACGGGGCGCCGCGGACGCGACGGCACCGGAGCCCACCAACCACGCTCCGCGAGGATGAACGGAGATCACCCGAGGAGCGAAGCCAGGCTGGCCCGCCTACCTCACGCACACGACGACAGCCGCCGCACGCTGGCCGAGGTCACGCCCGGCGGCGGGAACGGAGCTTCTCCCGCTCCGCCGCGGTCAGCGCGACCTTGCGCATCCGCACCGGACCGGGCGTGACCTCCACGCACTCGTCCTCCCGGCAGAACTCCAGCGCCTGCTCCAGGGACAGCTGCCGGTGTGGGGTGAGGCGCACCAGCTCGTCCCCGGTGGACGAGCGCATGTTGGTGAGCTTCTTCTCCTTGGTGGGGTTGACGTCCATGTCGTCGGCACGGGAGTTCTCCCCGACGATCATACCTTCGTAGACGTCGGTGGTCGGACCCACGAAGAGGGTGCCGCGCTCGCCCAGGTTGTACAGGGCGTACGCGGTCGCCACGCCAGCACGGTCAGCCACCATCGAACCCGTCGCACGGGTACGGAGTTCCCCGAACCAGGGCTCGTAGGAGTCGAACACGTGGTGCATCAGCCCGGTGCCGCGGGTCTCGGTCAGGAACTCGGTCCGGAAGCCGATGAGCCCGCGGGCCGGCACCTGGTACTCCATCCGGATCCAGCCGGTGCCATGATTGATCATCTGCTCGAGGCGGCCCTTGCGGACCGCCAGCAGCTGGGTGAGCGTCCCGAGGTACTCCTCGGGGGCGTCGATGGTGAGCCGTTCCACCGGTTCGTGCCGCTTCCCGTCGATCTCCCTGGTGACGACCTGCGGCTTACCGACGGTGAGCTCGAAGCCCTCACGGCGCATCAGCTCGACCAGGATCGCCAACGCGAGCTCCCCTCGGCCCTGCACCTCCCAGGTGTCGGGGCGCTCGGTCGGCAGCACCCGGATGGAGACGTTGCCGACCAGTTCGGCATCCAGCCGGTTACGCAGCAGTCGCGCGGTCAGCTTCGTCCCGGACTTACCGGCCAGCGGGGACGTGTTGATCCCGATGGTCATGCTGATCGACGGCTCGTCGACGGTGATGACGGGCAGCGGCCGCGGGTCCTCGGGGTCGGCCAGCGTTTCGCCGATCATGATATCCGCAATGCCCGCGATGGCGATGATGTCGCCTGGACCGGCCTGCTCGCCCGGCACCCGCTCCAGCGCCTTCGTGACCAGCAGCTCACTGATCTTCACCCGGTCGGTACGGCCGTCCGCGCGGCACAGCATCACGCTCTGCCCACGGCGCAGTGTCCCGTTGTGCACCCGGCACAGCGCGAGCCGGCCGAGGTAGGGGGATGCGTCAAGGTTGGTGACGAGCGCCTGCAAGGGTGCCTGCGGGTCGTAGACCGGCATCGGGACCGACTCAAGCAACACGTCGAACAACGGCTTGAGATCGGGTGAGTCGGGGTTGCCGCCATCATCCGGCCGGTTCAGCGAGGCGCGTCCCGCCTTGGCGTTGCAGTAGACGATCGGGAAGTCGATCTGGCTCTCGTCCGCGTCGAGGTCGAGGAAGAGCTCGTAGGTCGCGTCGACGACCTCGGCGATCCGGGCGTCGGAACGGTCCACCTTGTTGATGACCAGAATGACCGGCTGCCTGGCTTCCAGCGCCTTGCGCAGGACGAACCGGGTCTGCGGCAGCGGGCCCTCGCTCGCGTCGACCAGCAGCACGACCCCGTCGACCATGGACAGGCCACGCTCGACCTCGCCGCCGAAGTCCGCGTGGCCAGGCGTGTCCACAATATTGATCGTGACGTCGCCGTACTGGACCGCGGTGTTCTTCGCGAGAATCGTGATGCCCTTCTCGCGTTCGAGATCCATCGAGTCCATGACGCGATCCGTCGCCTCGGCATGGTCACCGAAGGCGCCGGACTGCCGCAGCATCGCGTCGACGAGGGTTGTCTTGCCATGATCGACGTGGGCAATGATCGCGACGTTGCGCAGATCGGCGCGGACGGACACGGTGGCGGGCTCCGGTACGGACGTGGGGCAGCGGCCCCGAGGCTGGTTGTTACTGGACAGATGGTGCTGACATCGTGACGCCGGACGCGGAACCCGGCCCGACGGGACACCCCGCGCGTCAGGCATGGGCACCAGAAGATCATCCCATTCCCGCTCGCCTCTCAGGGTCTACCCGCCATGGTACGGACCCGCGAGACCTCACATCGAAAATCAACAGAAGGTTTATTTCTCAACACCTTCCGTTAATGTTATCTACCATCCCACAACCCCAGAACACCCGCCGCCAGAGCAACACGAAGATCATTAACTAACGGTAAGTCCGGAGAGAGCCACGCTACGTTATCAAGTTCGTGCGATGCCAGCCATCGCAGCTCCGAATGCGCGATCATATATGGCTCGCCACCGACGATCCGAGCGAACCACACCCGGAGCACCCAGCCGGCCGTGGGCAGCGCGACCTCGCCGAGGAGCGCTCCCACCTCGATGCCCACGCCGAGCTCCTCGCGGCACTCGCGCGCGAGCGCGGTCGCCTCGTCCTCGCCGGGCTCGACCTTGCCACCGGGAAACTCCCAGCCACCGGCGAGCGCGGGAGGATCGCGCCGGCAGCATGCCAGCACGCGGCCCTGCGCGTCGATGAGCGCCGCGGCTACCACAACCCGCCGGCTGCCTGTCGGCTCCATAGCCGCACACACTCTCATGGCGCTGGGTTTCCCCGCGGCAAGGAGGGCGCGCTCACCCAGGTGGGGGTAACACCGAAGTCACCCGACAAACTGAACGGAGGCCATTCCATGCCCATCAGGCTCGACGCGGACCGGCTCGCCGACGCACTCGGCGAACTACCGGGATGGAGCGGTGATACCTCGACAATTGTACGAAAAGTCACCATGGATGATGAGACCGCAGACGAGGTGGTCGAGCGGATCTCGCTCGTGGCGAACACCATGAATCACCATCCCATCGTTGACCGAGCACACGGCGTGACAACCTTCACGGTCTGGACGCATTCCCAGGGCGGCGTCACAGAGCTTGACATCACGCTGGCATCCCGGATCTCCGACGTCCTGCGTCAGCACGGCATCGCGGACCCCAGCAGGTAAGAGCGCCCGGCAACAGGGGTGCGGCGGCACGGCAATCCCTCATGCGCCGCCGCATCTTTCCGACTACTCGTCGTGCCTCCAAGGCTCTGACCTGGGAACCCTCGGCGTCCCCATCAAAACTAGGTGATATGAATTAGCTATTCGCCTTGATCTATCGGGCGTCGGATCCCGGGAAGGTCACCCCAGCGCCATGCTGGATCAGCGTGACAAGACAACCACTGTTCGTGGAGGCCTACTGTGCGGCATCGCATTCCGTTTGGTCAGCGGTCTGCCATGGCCGTCGTCGCCGTTGTGCTGGCGGCAAGCTGCGGCGGCGGTAACGGCGACACACAGAGCGCGTCCGCGAACGCAGCCTGCACAACCCCCGGCATCAGCCCGACCACAGCCAAAGTCGGGCTGGTCTTCCCCTCCTCAGGGCCCGCGGCACCGCAGTTCGCGGACTTCCGGGCCGGCATAGACGCGCGGTTCGGCGTGGCGAACGGCAACGGCGGCGTACATGGCCGCCAGCTCGTCTACGACTGGTCGGACGACAGCTCCGACCCGGCCACGAACCGCGCCGTGACAACCGGGCTCGTCGAAAGATCACAGGTCTTCAGCATCCTCCAGGCCAGCAACGTCGTCTCCGGTTCAGCCGACTACCTGCACAAGAACGGCATACCGGTGGTCGGCTTCTCGGCGGAAACCATCTGGAGCAAGAACGACAACATGTTCACCTGGTCGAACTACCTCACGGACGGCCCGGCACCGACGACATGGGGAACATTCGCGAAGAACCTGGGCGGCCGGAAGGCCGCCGTGCTCCGCATCGCGTTCAGCGAGGCATCGGGCATTTTCGCCCAGAAGATGACGGACAGCCTGAAGGCCGCGGGCATCGACGTGGTCTACACCGACCAGATCTCCGTGACCGGGACGGACCCGTCCATGATCGCCGCAAAGATAAAGAGCTACGGTGTTGACGTGCTCGCCGGCGCGCTGACGGTCGACGCTTTCGCGAGCATTACCAGCGCGGTCAACCGGGCGCAGATACCGCTCAAGGTCTCGATGTCCCCGTCCGGGTACGACCAGGCGGTCCTCATCAAATACGGCGCCCAGCTCGCCAGGACCTACCTGTTCCTGAACGTCGCGCCGTTCGAGGAGAACCTGCCCGCGCACAAGGCGTTCATCGCCGGGATGACGGCGTACGCCCCGCAGCTCCAGCCACCGACCCAGAGCGTCGCCCTCAGCGGCTGGATCACCGCCGACCTGTTCATCCGCGGGCTTCAGGCCGCCGGCTCGTGCCCCACCCGCCAGTCCTTCATCAGCGGGCTGCGAGATGTCCACGACTACGATGCCAACGGTCTGGTGGTACCAGCCTCCGACATGGCCAAGTACCAGAGCGCCTCACCGTGTTACACCTTCGTCCAGATCAACGCCAAGGGCACCGCCTTCGACGTGCAGCAGCCGGCGCCATACTGCGGTCAGTAGCTCGGAGCCGCAGAGCGCCCGGCAACAGGGGCGTGGATCAAGGAACGAGGCTACGGCGTGTTTCGGAAGTCACCGGAGGCATTGGGTGACGACCGAAACACGCCCTGAGGTGGGTGCGCCGCGATGCGGCGGAGAAAGCCACCGCAGGCATTGGGCTCGGCGCGCCCCGGGCAGCCGGTGCGGAACGCGATCACCCGCGCGCTGCCCCAGCCGCGGGAGCGGTACCTGATCAGACGTTGAAACGAAACTCCACGACGTCGCCGTCGGCCATCACGTAGTCCTTGCCCTCGATACGGACACGGCCAGCGGCACGAGCCGCGGTCATCGAACCGGCCGCCATCAGGTCGTCGAACGAGACGACCTCCGCCTTGATGAACCCGCGCTGGAAGTCGGTGTGGATGACGCCCGCGGCCTCCGGCGCGGTCGCGCCGGCCCTGATTGTCCAGGCCCGCGACTCCTTCGGCCCCGCCGTGAGGTAAGTCGCCAGGCCCAGCGTGTGAAAGCCGATCCTGGCCAGCTGGGCCAGGCCGCTCTCGGTCTGCCCCAGGGCCGCCAGCAGCTCGGCGGCGTCGTCGTCGGGGAGCTCGCTCAGCTCGGCCTCGACCTTCGCGCACAAGACCACCGCGTCGGCCGGGGCGACCAGCGCCGCGAGCTCCTTACGCCGGCCGTCGTCGGCGAGGACGTCCTCGTCCACGTTGAACACGTACAGGAAGGGCTTGGCGGTGAGCAGGAACAGCTCACGCAGCGCGGCCCGGTCGACGCCCGGATCGGACGAAAGGGTGCGGCCCGCGTCCAGTACTTCCCGGGCGTGCTTCGCGGCGGCCAGCATGGCCTGCCTGCTCTTGTCGACCCGCGCTTCCTTCTCCAGCCTGGGCAGGCGCGCGTCGATGGTCTGCAGGTCGGCGAGGATCAATTCGGTGTTGATCGTGGCGATGTCGTCAGCCGGATCGACACGGCCGTCAACATGGACGACGTCCGGATCGGAGAAGACACGGACAACCTGGCAGACCGCGTCCGACTCGCGGATGTTGGCGAGGAACTTGTTGCCGAGGCCCTGTCCTTCGGCCGCGCCGCGGACAAGCCCGGCGATGTCGACGAAGCTGACCGCCGCCGGCACCGTACGGGTGCTGTGGAACACCTCAGCCAGCCGGGCCAGCCGGGAGTCCGGAACGCCGACGACTCCGACGTTCGGCTCGATGGTGGCGAACGGGTAGTTCGCGGCTAGGACGTCGTTACGGGTCAACGCGTTGAACAAGGTCGACTTGCCGACGTTGGGTAGTCCGACGATCCCGATCGACAAGCCCATGACGCCGCAGTCTACGGGGCGGGCCGCGGCCGGCGTCCACATACCACTGCCGGACGACGCCCAGAAGATATCGCTGGCATCCCGCCAGGCGCGATCATGGCCGGCGTGAAGCCTGCCGGGTACCGACTGCCGGCGATGCTGCTTGCCGGCCTCCTGTGCGCGGCCACGGGCGTCGCCTGCACGGGCTCCAACGCCAGCCAGCCGCGCCCCAGCCACCCAATCTCCAGCCACCCAATCTCCAGCCACCCAATCTCCAGCCACCCACGTGCCAGCCAGCCGGGCACCAGCCAGCCAGGCACCAGCCAGCCGGGCGCTGGCGACACGGCGAAGAACCCGCCCGTGATGGCGCGCTGTGTCACGCCAGGCCTGCTCCTGTCCGCCGTGCCGCCAGCCGGCGGTGGTGCCATGGGCCACCAGGGCCTCGTCCTCGTCTTCAGGAACACGACACGGAGCTCCTGCGCGCTCAGCGGCTATCCGGGTGTCGCCGCTCGCGACAGCAGCGGACGCCACCCCGTCGACGCCGCTCGCAGCACCGTCGGCTCCATCTTCCCGAGGACAGCACGATCACGGATCGTTCTGGCGCCGGGCGGCACCGTGTCCGCGGGCCTGGAATGGACCGTCGTCCCGATGGGGCCACGGGACCGTTGCCCGCGGTACGCCGGTCTCGCGGTGACGCCACCGGACGAGACACGCAGTCTGTGGCTGACCAGGCCGCTCAGCTTCTGTGGCGAGTTCCGGATCCATCCGCTGGTATCCGGCACCGACGCTGGCGGCACCGACGCTGGCGGCACCGCCCAGTAGCGGCGCGGCGGTCGCGGCGAAAAGCGTCGGAGGCCTGTGATTGCCTATCGGCCATGGACGTCGCGACCACCCTGCTTCTCCTTCTCGGCCTGTTGCTGGGCGGCGCGGGCGGTTTCGCGGCGGGCCGCCGCGCTGGCGACATCCGCCTCGCGGCCCTGGCCTCCGAGCGTGACGCCGCCACCCGCGAGCGTGAACTGCTACGCCAGTCGGAACAGGCCGCGCGGGAGCGGGCAGCGCTGGCCGAGGCTGATGTCGCGGGCATGCGGACGGCGCTGGACTACGAACGGCGATCCGCGACCGAACGCCTGAACCTCGTCGAGCAGAGCCAGCAACGCCTGGCCGAGTCGTTCCAGGCCCTGTCCGCACAGGCGTTGGAGAGCGCGAGCCGCCAGTTTCTCGACCTTGCCTCCGTCCGCCTGCAGGAGGCCGGTACGCGTGCCGCCGGCGACTTCGAGCAGCGCAGGGTGGCCGTCGAGCACCTGATCAGTCCGCTGCGGGAGGTACTCGGGAAGATGGAGCACCGGCTGGCGGACCTGGAAACCGCGCGCATCGAGGCGTACGCGACTCTCGTTGAGCAGGTCCGGGGTGTCCAGCAGGTATCCGAGGGGCTGCGAACGCAGACCGCCGCCCTGGTCACGGCCCTGCGCAAGCCCCAGACTCGCGGGGCCTGGGGGGAGATGCAGCTGCGCCGGGTGGCCGAGGTCGCCGGAATGATCGCCCGCTGCGACTTCACCGAACAGCCCACCATCACCGACGGCGACGGCGTGCGGCGACCGGACATGGTCGTTCACCTGGCGGGCAACCGGAACATCATCGTGGACGCGAAGGTGCCTCTGATCGCCTTCCTTGAGGCTAGCGAGGCCCCGGACGAAACCATCCGCGACCAGCGGCTCAGCGCCCACGCACGGCATCTGCGCGCTCATGTGGACGCGCTCGGGGCGAAGGCGTACTGGCGGCAGTTCTCCGCCAGCCCGGAGTTCGTGGTGCTGTTCGTACCCGCTGAAGCCTTCCTCGCCCCCGCGCTCGAGAAGGACCCAGCGCTGCTGGAGCATGCCGCCAGGAAGAAGGTCGTCATCGCGACGCCGACCACGCTCATCGCAATGCTGCGGACTGTTGCCCACGCGTGGACGCAGGAGGCGCTCACCACCCGCACCCGGGAGATCTTCGAGCTTGGCCGGGACCTGTACACCCGCCTTGGCACCCTCGGCGAGCACGTGGACCGGCTCGGCCGTTCGATCGGCCGGACCGTGACCGACTTCAACGCCGCGGTCGGATCGCTGGAGAGCCGTGTGCTGGTACCGGCACGACGGCTTGCCGCTATGGAGGTGGTGGACAGCGTGCTGGCCACGCCTGCGCGCGTTGAATCCGGTGTACGCGCCCTGTCCGCGGCGGAGCTCGCCGGCCCCGCCGAGGCACCGCCCAGCTCGCGGCTCGTCCGCTGAACGCCACAGACATTGCCGAAAGCACGTGGAGAAACACTGAAAGTAATGTCACTAGCGTTATCACAGGGTGCGACAACTCGCCGGTGACACACGGCCCGGCTCCGGGCGGTACCTTGCCCAAGTGAGCTCGCCGCCGCCTCGCTCGTCGGCCGGTCCCCCCGACCGGGCCGGAGGCCCGACCGGACAGCGCGGACGAATCCCGGCTCGGCGAGGCGGCGCAGGCACGCCTACCGTGGTTACGGGCAGCCGGCGTGGCCTTACCGTGCTCGGAGCCGCTCTCCTGGTCCTCCTGGCCGGAACAGCCGGAGCCGCCATCGATGTGGTCCTGGCCGGCTCCCTGGGCGTGGTGTTCGGCGTTCTGTTCGTCGCCGGTTGCGTCCTGGCCGCCACCCGGGTGCATCCCGACGACCTCCTCGGCATCGTTATCACACCACCGCTCGTTTATGCGCTGATAGCCATCGGTATCGGATTTGCGCATCCGGCCGCCGGCAGCGCTGGTGGTGGAATAAAGAACAAAGTGATCAGCATTAGCTCCGATCTGATTCTTCGAGCCCCCGTGCTTCTCCTTGGGTTCTTTGCCGTCGTACTCATAGCGGTGGTCCGGGCGCGGCATGCCCGGGTCGCCCGGCGCGACCGTCAACGTGCGCTCAAGGCCACGAGGAATCGCCGTCGGCCGAGTGGTTAGGGCGTGCCCGCCGGATGGCGGCCGATGTGGGCCCGGGCATCGATCCGCATGATTGAAGATTCATCAGGTGCGTCCTGGTTGCGGCAGTAGAAAAATCGCCCGGGAGCCTGGTCGAGGCGCCGTACAGCAAGGCAGCAGGAACGTCGTGGTCAGCTGCCCATGGCCGTCCGGTACCGTTTCCACCGTGCCGAGCAACGCGCCCCGCGAACTTCGGGAACGCCTGACCACATGGTGGGCCACCTGCCGCTGCGGCCATTTTCGTGACCATCACCGACATTACCGGCGCGGCTCGGACTGTGGGCGCTGTTCGTGCCCGGCATTCTCCCGCGTCCGCTCTCGTCGACGCGGCTGACCGCCGCGGGGGCAGCCCGGACGCGCCGGCCAGCGTACCGCCCTGGGCACAGAAAAGATCATCTGAACGCGGCGGCTGGCACGGGAGGTGCCGGCAGCTCGGCGGACGCGGCCGCCGAGGACAGGTTTTTCTTTGTTTTCTTTATCGCCAGATAGCCAACCAAAGACCTCCGCAACATCTCCGCTGCCCCGCCGCACGCCAGCGGACCACTACTGGAACACAAGAATTCTCAGCATCATTAAACGATAAGTGACCCCGTCACACGCAGCGATGCCAACCTTCGGTGACACTTACACAACCAGTAGTGATGTCATGTGATATGTTCCCCGTGCCGAGATACACACTGTCCGATGATATAGACAGCCAGCAACAAAATGATCGTGGACGGTGCGGAACGTACAGGGGGGCAACGGTGTACGGACGCAAGGCCGAACGTCGACAAGGCTGCTGCCGTACATCAGCTGTCGAATCGGCGGCGCTCGCCCTGTAGGCACCAGCACGATCATCACTTTTCGCGCCGCCAACACCCCCGGAACACCAGCACATGAGACCTGGCACCACGAGCCAAGCCGACCGCGTCGACTCTTCGATCTCAGCTGACGACCTGACGGGCATCCCCCACGACGGCACCGCAGCCAGGGGGCATCGCGGGCGCCCCTGCGGCGTCTGTCGCGTGCCCGAGGCCGAGGCGACGCCCGAAGAGCAGGTCGGCTCCGCCACAACCTTTTCCGCCTGGCCCGAATCGGAGGATACCCGTTGTTCGAGACGTCGCGGCGTCCAGTGGCCCCCCTCTCGGTTAGCATCGTCATTCCAACGCTCAATGAGGCGAAGAACATACCTGGCGTCTTCCGGCGGCTACCGCCCGACGCGGAAATTATCCTGGTGGACGGCCGGTCCACTGACGACACCATCCGTGTCGCCTGCGAAATCCGTCCCGACACAATCGTCGTGCGCCAAACCAGACGTGGTAAAGGGAACGCTCTCGCCTGTGGCTTCGCCGCTTCCACCGGCGATTTCATCGTCATGCTGGACGCCGATGGCTCGGCGGACCCCAGCGAGATCCCTGCCTTCCTCGACGCTCTTCGCAATGGCGCGGACTTCGCCAAGGGAACACGTTTCGCCCACGGCGGCGGAAGCGCCGACATCACCCGCGCCCGGCAGCTGGGAAACCGCGCTCTGTGCTTCCTGGCCAATCGGTTGTTCGGCCAGCGTTTCACCGATCTCTGTTATGGCTACAACGCCTTCTCCCGCACGTGTCTCGCGGCGCTGGGCCTCACACCCGGCCAGCACAACGGAACTCGCCAGTGGGGTGACGGCTTCGAGATCGAGACTTTGATCATGCTGCGAGTCGCCGCGGCCGGCCTGCGCATCACCGAGGTCGGCAGCTTCGAACGCCCTCGCGTGCACGGCGAGTCAAACCTGCGAGCCAGCAGCGACGGCCTGCGGGTACTGCGCACGATCCTGTCCGAACGGCTGCACCGACGCGACCCGCTGATCGGTCAAGCGGCCGGGTGCCACTCCGCGGCATCCGCCGCTCCGCCGGCCACCGCCCTTCCCCGCCAGGCAGACGCCCCAGAGCAGCCGGACCGGGCCGGCAGCGCCTCGGCGACCTACGCATGACGGCCGTCAGCGGACGGCGGACGCAAACGGCGCCAGTTCCGGCGGCCCGCGGCCCGGCCAGTTGGCCAGACCGCGGGCGCGACGAGGAACCGGACGACGCCAGCTGGCCCGCGGCGTGCGCGTCCGTCGTCATCTGTGCCTACACCGAAGAGCGGTGGGCCGATCTGGAGCGGGCCGTGACAAGTCTTTCGGCCCAGACCGTTCCCCCCCACGAAGTCATCGTGGTCATCGACCACAATCCCAGGCTCCACCAGCGCGCGGCTGCCGGTCTGTCCGGCGTCCAGGTCGTGCTCAACAGCGGTCGCAACGGTCTGTCCGGAGCCCGTAACACCGGTATCGCGACCGCCACCGGCGATGTGATCGCCTTTCTCGACGACGATGCCGAGGCTGAACCATCATGGCTGGCAAACCTCCTGGCTCCGTATGCGGACCCGGCCGTCGCCGGTGTCGGCGGGCTGGCCGAGCCGCGCTGGCCGTCGAGCCGCCCGCCTTGGTTCCCACCGGAATTCGACTGGGTGGTCGGCTGTAGCTACCAGGGACTTCCCACTGCCAGCGCACCGGTCCGGAACCCAATCGGTGCCGGCATGTCGTTCCGGCGGATGGTCTTCGACCAGGTGGGCGGTTTCACCGACGGACTCGGCCGGCTCGGGTCCCGGCCGCTGGGCTGCGAGGAAACCGAGCTCGCCATCCGGCTGCGCGCCCATGACCCAACGATGATCATGCTTTACCAACCGCTCGCGCGGGTAAGCCATCGGGTCACCCGGGAGCGTACGACCTGGCGGTACTTCCGGGCCCGTTGCTATGCCGAAGGCCTTTCCAAAGCCGCGGTCGCCCACAGCGTCGGCCGCGATGCGGCACTCGCCAGCGAAAAGGACTACGTGCGCCGCGTGCTCCCCCGGGCGCTGTGCCGCGACCTGGCCACACCGCGGCGCTGGCCGCGTGCGAGCGTCACCGTGGCGGGCCTGGGGATCACCACAGCCGGATATGTCCATGGCCGGTGGTTGCGCTGGCGGCGTCCTGGCAGCCCAGCCCGCCTTCCTGATGAGCCAGCCCGCCTTCCTGATGAGCCGGCCCGCCGTTCTGGTGAGCCGCGCCATCAGCCGCGCGGCTGTCCATCGTCGCTGCCCGCCGCGACGGTGACCGGGCTCACCCGGGGGCCGGCCGCTCACCTCGCGCATGCGGTCAGTGGCCGGCGAGGCCGTCAGGCGGCCCGAACCGCACCGGCAGCCACGACAGCACGGATCTGGTGCGGGGAGGTGGAACTCACCGAACCGATGGCTCTTCCCGCTGAGCTGCTCGACACCGCCGCCACGCCGTACCGCGAAGCCCGGCTTCTGATCCGCCTGCACGGCACACCGCTCGGCTTCCTGTCCGTCGATCTCGACACGGACGTCCTCGACGACCTGACGCTGCGGGCCATGGCCAGCCGCGACCTCGGCGAGGCCATCCGCGCTCACCTGGGCATCGACGGACTCGACCAGCTGCCGGGTCCGGACCCGGAGCCACCGGCGTGCCCGGCACCGGCAGGCCCGCTGGCTGCCGGTCACGCATGCCGCCGGCTGCTCTCGGCCCCCGCGGTGAGCGTTGTGGTCTGCACCCGTGACCGGCCGGCCCAGCTCGCCGCCAGCCTGGTCTCGTTACGCGCGCTCGACTGGCCCTGGCTCGACGTCATCATCGTCGACAACGCCCCGACCGACCCGGCGACCCGAAGCGTGTTCGACGCCCAGGCCGCCGGCGACCCCCGGTTCCGGTACGTGCTGGAGCCACGGCCTGGGCTCTCCCGGGCACGCAACGCGGGCCTGACAGCGGCAAGCAGCACGATCGTCGCCTTCACCGACGACGACGTGACCGTGGACGCCGACTGGATCCGCGGCCTGGTACGCGGCTTCGAGCGCCGGCCCGATGTCGCCTGCGTCACTGGGCTCGTGGCCGCGGCCACCCTGGCAAGCCCGGCGGAACGTTACTTCGACGCCCGGGTGTCATGGGCGACGAACTGCCGGCCGGCGCTGTTCGACCTTGATCGGTCCCGGCGGCCGAGCCCGCTGTACCCCTACAGCGCGGGGGCGTTCGGCACTGGGGCAAACATGGCGTTCCGCCGCGATGTCCTGCTCGCCCTCGGTGGCTTCGACGAGGCGCTCGGCGCCGGCACCGCGTCAGCTGGCGGTGAGGACCTCGACGTCTTCGTCCGCGTGCTGCTTGCCGGGCACGCCCTGGCCTATGAGCCGGCGGCACTCGTCTGGCACAGTCACCGGGCTGAGCTGGACGCGCTGCGCCGGCAGCTTTTTGGCTACGGCACCGGGCTGACCTCGTTCCTCTGCAAATACCTGCTGGACCCAGCCACGGCCCGGGGCCTGCTCGTCGCGGTTCCCGCCGGGATTGGCCATCTGCGGACGACCCGGCGACGGACCGGGCGCGCAGTCACCGCGTCCGCTGGCGGCACGCGCGGGCCGCTGGCCGCTGGTCACCGGCTGGCCGGACCGGCCGCGTTGCCCATGCGTCGGCTCTGGTTGCGCGAACTCGCCGGTATGGCCGCGGGTCCAGCCTGTTATCTGCGGTCCCGCCACCAAGCGGCTCACGACCGGCCGCCAGCGCCAGCATGGCGGTGAACGGATGCCACCGCGGTGGCCGGGATGGCGGCCAGGGCGACAGCCAAGGCGACCACCGGGATGACGGCCCCGACGACGGGCACCGCCCGGCCCCGCTCACCAGTGACACGGCGCCCACCGCATACCCGCCCGCTGGCGGTGAGCCTGGTCCGGCCCGGTCGGCGCCGATGCCAGCCAGCTGTCATCGGCGTGACCTGATGAACACGAGGGCGGATGCATGATCGAACCACGGCGTCGATGCGCGGTGGACTGCGCCCTGCTGGCACTTGCCGCGCTGACCCTGCTGATGGCCCTCAGCGGCACGCACTCACCGGTGCGGGCCGTGCTGGCTGTGCTGGCGGCGGCGCTGCTGCCAGGCGCGGCGGCGCTGACCACCCTGCGCCTTGACGACGCGTTGACGTGGCTCGCGGTCACGGTGAGCGTGAGCCTCGCGATGCTGACCCTGCTGGCGGTGGTCACCGTCGAGGTGGGCTGGTGGAACCCCACGGCGCTGCTGCTCTGCCTTGGGCTGGCCTCCGGTGGGGTGCTCGCCTGGGATCTTCGGCGGGCGCTCGGCGAGCTCTCCGCGACGGCCCCGGATCGGCGCCGGGACCATGAACGGCACCACGAGCACGGACAGCGCAGGGAGCACGGACAGCGCCACGAGCACGAACGGCGCCAGGGATGACCGCCAGCCCGCCGATCCATCGGTTGAGCTGGCTGGCGGTCCCGCCGGCAACGGCAGCGGCCGCCCAGGCCTCGGCAGCGGTGCGTGCGCTGGGCAGGCTCGCACCGACCACGGCGGTGGGCATTGCCGGCGTCCTCCTATGGGCCACGTCACTGGGCGACATCCGGGTGGACTCCCTCGGTGACTACGGGCTGCCACCAGCCCTGCCTGTGCGCTGGTACGCCGGACTCGCCCTGGTGGTCGTCGGGTACGCGGTCGCGCTCTGCCAGCGGCGGCCGAGCCCGTGGCTGCTCGCCGGTTTCCTCACGGCAACCGTGGTCATCCTCTACGGGACGGTGCCACTGTGCACGGACGTTCCGCACTACCCCTGGGTGTACAAACACATCGGCGTCGTCCGGTACATCGATGTGCACGGCAGTATCGACCCCGGGATCGACATCTACCATCGGTGGCCGGGATTCTTTGCGGTTGCCGCGCTGTTCGGCCAGCTCGCCGGACAGCGGAATCCGGTGACGTACGCGGCCTGGGCCGAGGTTCTCTTTCCGCTTGTCCAGGCAGGAATAGTCGCCGCGACCGCACGGACGCTGACCGGTCGTGCCCGTACCGCCGCCACGGCCGCCTTCCTCTTCGTCATCACCAACTGGGTGGGACAAAGCTATTTCGCGCCGCAGGCATTCGGGCTCACGATGGGGCTCGGTCTGTATCTGGTCGCGCTGCGGTTCCTGACCGGGCCGCGATCATCACACCTGGCCGGGACGCCCCCGGGCCCGGCACGGCGGGCAGCTATAACGATCATATGTGTGCTGCAGGCGGCGGTGGTCGTCAGTCACCAGCTCACCCCCTATCTGCTCGTTGCCGGGATGGGCGCGCTGAGCGCCGCGGGATACGTCCGGCCGCGGTGGCTCACCGCTGTACTGGCCGGGCTCACGCTGGCCTGGCTGGTGCCGAACCTCGGCTACGTCCAGCACACCTTCGGCCTGCTTTCCGGGACGAACCCGGTGGCCAACGCGACGAACGCGCACGTTCACGAGTTCTCCCCGCTGCCCGGGAAAATCTTCAACGCGCGCGCCGGGTACGCGCTGACGGTTTCCGTGGGGCTGCTGGCCGTCATCGGCGCCTGGCGCGATCTGCGCCGGGGTAACCGCGTGGCCGGGATCCCGCTGCTGCTCGCGGTGGTTCCCGTCGGGATCGTGTTCGCTCAGAACTACGGCGGCGAGGCGTCGCTTCGGGTCGTCCTGTTCGCCCTGCCGTTCGCGGCTGTTCTCGGCGCCCTCGCCCTGGAGCCCACCGGCGGCGTGTGGCGCCTGCGCCAGGCGCCGCGGGTCAGCGCCGTCACCGGCGCTCTGGTCGCCATGTTCCTGCCCGCGTTCACCGGACAGGAAGAAATCAACATCATGACTCCGGACACCGTCCGGGCCGCCGACTACTTCGACGCCCACGCCGAAGCCGGGTCGGTGCTTCTTCTCGCCGGCCCCGACTTCCCGCTCAGGTACGGCCCCAGGTACCCGGAATTTCGGGGTCCGAGCAGTGACGACGACCCCAACCTGCTGCACACGGCCGGGTTCCGCCACCGCCAGCTGGGCGCGGCTGACCTCGATGGCGTCGTCGCGGTGCTGCGGCAGTACTCCACGCACGGTTATCTCGCGTTCACAACCTCGCAGGAGGTCTACGCCGAGGTCTTCGGGCTCGCCCCACCGGGAGCGCTGGGCTCCCTGGAGCAGGCGGTCGCGCGTTCGCCACGCTTCCAGGCCTTCTTCACCAGCCCGACTGCCCGCATCTACTCCTACCGGGCAGGCCGATGATGACCGCCGGCGTGCCGGGGCACTCCGGACGCCACCCATACCCCTACCATGATCATCGACAGCGAGGCCGGCACAGGATGACTCGCGGGAACGCTCGCCCGGCGGATCCGGCGCCGGGAACACGGCCTGCGCAAGCCACTGCCCGGCGCGGCGTCCTCTACCGCAACGGGCTGGCCCTGGTCGTCAACAGTGGAGTGTCCTCCCTGTTGGGAAGCGCGTACTGGATTCTCGCCGCGCGCACCGCCACCCCGGCCACGGTCGGCGCGGCCACCGCCCTGGTCGCGGCGCTCACCGCGCTGTCAACGCTTGCCCAGTTCAGCTTCGGCGGCGCGTTCGCGACGTTCCTCCCAGGCGCCGGGGCATCCGCCCGGCGCCTGGTACTGATCGGATACGGCGTGGCGACCGGTGCGAGCCTGCTGCTGGGCACGGTGTTCGTACTGGTGATCCCCAGGATGAGTCCAGCGCTCGCGGTGCTGGGACGTCCCAGCGCCGCGATCGGCTTCACGCTGGCGGTCGTGCTCTGGTCGATCTTCTCCTTACAGGACAGCGTGTTGACAGGCCTGCGCGCCGCGCTCTGGGTGCCGATCGAAAACGTCGCCTACAGCGCCACCAAGCTGGCGGTGCTCGCGGCGCTGGCCGCGGGCGGGCAGAGCGGCGCACTCAGTCTCTTCGGCTCATGGGCGCTGCCGCCGGTGGTGTTCATCGCGGCTGTCTCCTGGCTGCTGTGGACGCGGCTGCTGCCGCCGTCCCGCCCCACGGGGGGCAGGGCGGCAGGCGAAACGCTGGGCGGGACTACCGAGATGTTTCGCTTCCTGTCCGGTGACGCTGTGGGAATGCTCTTCGCCCAGGTCGCGACGACCTTCCTGCCGGTACTCGTCGTGGTCAGGATGGGCTCGACGGCCGGCGGCGCGTTCGGCATCGCCTGGATGCTGACGGTATCGGTCGATCTGATCACCATCGGGATGGGGATCTCGCTGACGGTCGAGGGTGCCCAGCCCGGTGCCAACGTCGACGCCCTGCACACGGCCGTCCTGCGCCGGGTTCTCCCGGTCGTCGCGGCGGTCGGTGCCGCCGGCATCGCCGCGGCTCCAGCGATCCTGAAAATCTTCGGGACGACCTACGCCGAGCAGGCCACCACCCTGCTGCGTCTGCTGCTGCTCGGCGGTATGGCCCGCGCGGTGACGGTACTGGCCGTCTGTGCGGCGCGGGCACGGCGGCAGGCCGGCCGGATCGTCGTCCTGCAGGCCATCCCCGCGATGATCATAACCGTAGGTGTCTGGCAGTTCGCCCAGCCGCTTGGGCTGCCCGGTGTCGGTCTCGCCTGGGTTGCGGGGCAGAGCGTCACGGCGATGATCGCCATCATGCTCAGCCGCCCCGCGCTGAGAGTGCGTCTGAACAGTGGCCACAACACCAGCAATCACAACGGCGGTGGCCATAACGACGGTGGCCACAACGACGGTGGCCACAACAGCGACGTCGCTGTGCCCGCGTCCGTAACAGCGGAATCCATAACGACGGAAAAGAGAGGGGCTTTCATGCGTATGGCCGGTCGTGACCGTGCCTGGATAGGCCGGCGGCACATCATGCTCGCCGGCCCGGCCGACATGCCGGACGTGGCCGCGGTCAGGGTGGCCGCGGAACAACTGTTCACCATGAAACCCGGCCACCGGCTGTTCCGTACGCTCGACCCGAGCTCGACACGGTGGCGGCCGACCCCGACCGCCGAGATACGCCGGCACTGCGTGACGATGATTGTCCCGATGGACGATCCCGACCCGGACGACCTCACCGGCCATATCGAACGCCTCTACGCATCCGCTGTGCCGACCCTGCCGTTCCAGCTCTATGTCGGACGCCGGTACGCGGCATTGTCGATAGCCCACTGTCTCGGCGACGGCTGGTTGAGTACGAACGCCTTCCCCGACCTGCTGCGCGCCGGCCTCGACGGCGACCCACCGGTAGCGCTGACCAGGGACGAGACGGTGCTGCCGCTGCTACGCGCACTCATCCACTTCTGCGGTCGTGATCCGCGCCGCCTGCTGGCGATGCTGCGCGGTCCGCGGCCGAGCGGACCACCGGCCGCACCGCCGCGGTCCAGGCGCGCAGCCGGTGGCCCACCGCCCGCATCCACCGCGCGGGCACCGGCCGCAACATCCACAACCACGACATCCACAGCCGCAACATCCACGGCCGCTCCGAGCCGGCCGGCTGCGCCGGCGCTGGCGGTTGTCGCACGGCACAGCCCCGTGTCGACGCTGGCGGATATCCGGGAGTGGCGCGATGCCCACGCCCCCGGCTCGACCAGCGCCGCCGTCATGTTCGCCGCGGCCCGGGTCGCGTTCGACCGCTGCGGGCTGGGCACACCCGCCAGCGCGGGCCTGTTCACACTGGTTGACAACCGGCGTTTCCTGCCAGCCGACGCAAACGTCGCGGGCAACTTCGCGGTGGGTCTGCGCATGTTCCCGGTCGATCCGGTCGATCCAGTCGCCATCAGCCGGGCACTGCGCGAAACGGTTGCCTCTGGCCGGCCGCTGGCCACGCTGTGTCTCATTGCCGCCCGCGGCTACCGACGGCGGCTGCCGTCGGCAGCACCACCGCGGGCCGGCGTCCATCCACCGCCGCACCCGTGCCTGGTGCTCAACCATCTGGGCCGGGTGCCGCGCTTCGAACGGCTTGGCTGGGTCGATGGTCCGCCGGGCACGGATCCCGGTACGGACACGCCTCAGCTGTACTCGGCGTCCACACCCGGAGACAACGACGTCATCTCTGTGAAGTTCGTCGAGCTGCGCGGCGCGCTGTCGATCACCGCGGCCTTCCATCCGGCCAGCTTCTCCCGGGCCGCCGTGGCCGCCGCGATCGGCCTGCTGTGCACTGACCCGCTCGATCTGCTGACCTCCCCGGGGCCGGCCGGCACAGGCACATCGCCGAAGCCGGAGCCGGAGCCGGAGCCCACGCCAGAGGCGGTGCCGGGGCCGGCGGCGTCAGGAGCGGACCGGTGAGCACGCCCACGGCCGTGACGGACACATCGGCAAGGATGCCGCGGGAACCAGCCCGCTGCCGGTTGTTGGTTGTCGAGCAGGGCGAGGGACTATGGGGCGCACAGCGCTATCTGCTGCGGCTCGCGCCGCTGCTCCGCGACCGTGGGGTCGAACAGATCCTCGCGGCGCCCGCCGGCAGCGCCACGGCCGAGGCATGGCGGGCGGCCGGGCTGTTGCACGTCATGCTGCCCGCACCCGACGATCGCGGGATACGCGCGCCGGATGGCCAGTTCAGCCCCGTCGGCGCGGTCCGGGAGTTCGGACGGACCGCCATGCTCGCCCGACGCACGGCGGCACTCGTCCGCCTCCTTGACGTGGACGCAGTACACGCGAACAGCCACTGGTCGCATCTGCAGTGCGTGCTGGCGGGCCGGCTGACGAACCGGCCGGTCGTCCTGCACCTGCATGAGGAGAACGAACCGGATCTGATCGGCCGGCTGCGGGGGCTGGCGGTGCGCGGCGCGCAGGCGTCGGTGGCGGTCAGCGACGCGGTGGCGGCGTCATTGCCACCCGCGGCAGCCCGCCGTACCCAGGTGATCCGCAACGGGGTCGACACGGACGCGCTGCGGCCGGGACCCGCCGATCCCGAGGTACGCGCCCAGCTGGCGGCCGATCCGTCCGCACCCGTGGTACTGGCGCTGTCCCGGCTCGACCCACGCAAGGGCGTGGACAACGTGATCCGGGCGGTGGCCTCACTGCCCGGACAGTTCGCGCGTGCACAGCTCGCCGTCGCGGGCGCGCCGAGCCTCGATCCGGCACACGCGAGGACGCTACGCGAGCTCGGCGCCAGCCTGCTGGGCGTGCGGATACGCTTCCTCGGCCCACGCACGGATATAGCCGGTCTGCTGCGGGCATGCGACGCGCTGGTGCTCGCGTCCAGTCTGGAAGGCCTGCCGCTGAGCGTTCTGGAAGCGCAGGCATGCGGAACACCGGTGGTCGCATTCCCGACAGCCGGCATCCCAGAGATCGTCACGGACGGTGTGACCGGGCTGCTCGCCCGCGCGGGGGATGTCGACGATCTCACCCGCCGGCTGACCGACCTGCTCGGTAATCCGGGCTATGCCGAGCGGATTTCCATAGCCGCCCGGGCGAACGTGCTCGCTCGGCACACCCTCACCCAGCAGGCTGACAGCCAGGCGGAACTGCTGCGTTCCCTCATGGTGGCTCAGCGGCCCGGCGGCCCAGCCCGACGATCCCGGGTAGCGGTGGCCACCGCTACCCGGGCGTGACACCAGAAAACACCCAGGTGTGACACCAGAAAAGCCAACCGGTGCGATGCGGTCGCGCATTGCACCGGTTGGATCGATCGCACCGTTGGATCGGATGTGCCGATCCAACGGTTCTCCTGGTCCGTCGGCCGGCTAGACCTTGGCCGCGCGCTCCCGGGCCCGGATTTCCCGGCGGAGCTCAGGGGGCAGCGCGAACAGCAGATGCTCCTCGGCCGAAGTCACCTGCTCGACATCGTCGAAACCGCGTTCGGCGAGCCAGGCGACCACCTCGGTGACCAGCTCCTCAGGAACCGAAGCCCCGCTGGTCACACCAATGGTCTCCACCCCGTCGAGCCAGGCCGGATCCACCTGGCTGGCGTCGTCCACCAGGTAGGCGGCAGGCACCCCGTGGTCAAGGGCGACCTCGACCAGGCGTACGGAGTTCGACGAGTTCGGCGACCCGACCACGAGGATCAGCTCGACCTGGCCGGCGATCTCCTTGACCGCGACCTGGCGGTTCTGGGTGGCATAACAGATGTCGGCACTCGGCGGCCCCTGTAGCAGCGGGAACCGCTCACGCAACGCGTGCACCGTGGTCTCGGTCTCGTCGACCGACAGCGTGGTCTGTGAAAGATAGGCAACTCTGGACTCGTCGCGGACCTTGACGGCCGCCGCATCCTCCACGCCGTCGACCAGGTGGATGCGGTCGGGCGCCTGGCCCGTGGTACCGACAACCTCCTCGTGGCCTTCATGGCCGATAAGGAGGATGTCGAAGTCCTCCTTGGCGAATCTGCGTGCCTCGCCGTGCACCTTCGTCACGAGCGGGCACGTGGCGTCGATCGTTCGCAGTTCCCGGGACCTCGCCTCCTCATGGACGGACGGTGCGACACCGTGGGCAGAAAACACCACGGTCGCCCCGGCAGGAACCTCGTCCGTCTCGTCCACAAAGATCGCGCCTTTTGCCTCCAGCGTCTTGACGACGTGGGCATTGTGCACGATCTGCTTGCGTACGTAGACGGGAGCGCCGTACAGCTCCAGCGTCTTCTCGACCGTCAGCACCGCTCGGTCAACACCAGCGCAGTACCCGCGCGGATTGGCCAACAGGATCCGCCCCATGCCCGGAAGTGTACGCGGCCCAGCAGCGGCCGGAGGAGCGAACGATAACCGTCACACGCCGGCAACCTGCCAGGACACCCGAAGCGATTTGTGCATGGATCGACGGTTCACGTCGTTACGGTGGCTCGATGGCACTCACCTCCTCACCGGAGCAGCCGCTGCCGGTCCGCACGATTTCCCGCGCGATCGGGGACTGGGTCAACCGGCTTGGGCGGGTCTGGGTGGAAGGGCAGCTCACCGAGATCGTCCGCCGCCCCGGGCTCGCCACCGTCTTCCTCACGCTGCGCGATCCCGTCGCCGACGTGTCGCTGCGGCTCACCTGCCCGCGGGCCGTCTGTGAGGCGATCGGAGCCGGGCTCGTCGATGGCGCCAGAGTGGTGGTCTGGGGCAAGCCGTCCTTCCACCCCACGCGGGGAACGCTGGCGCTCGCTGTCGTGGAGATCCGCCCACTCGGTGCGGGCGCCCTGCTCGCGCGCCTCGAGCAGCTGCGCGGCGTGCTCGCGGCGGAGGGCCTGTTCGCCGCTGCCCGCAAACGCCGGCTCCCGTTCCTCCCGCAGGCGGTGGGGCTGATCACCGGACGGGCGAGCGCGGCCGAGCGGGACGTGGTCGAGAACGCCCGCCGTCGCTGGCCCGCCGTGCGCATCGTGACCCGGGAAGTGGCGGTCCAGGGGCCGCTCGCCGTCGGACAGGTCATCGACGCGCTGCGTGACCTCGACCGTATCCCCGGCGTGGACGTCATCGTCATCGCCCGGGGCGGTGGGTCGATGGAGGACCTGCTGCCCTTCTCCGACGAGGCGTTGATACGGGCCGTGGCCGCGGCGGGCACCCCGGTGGTATCCGCCATCGGCCACGAGCAGGACGCGCCCCTGCTCGACTTCGTCGCCGACGTCCGCGCGTCCACTCCGACGGACGCGGCGAAACGGATCGTGCCGGACGTGGCCGAACAACACGCCCTGGTCACCGCGTTGCGCGACCGGTCCAGGCGGATCGTCGAACAGCGGCTGAAGCACGAGGAACGCGGACTGGCCGATCTACGCGGCCGTCCCGTGCTGGCCGCGCCCGGCCGCGAACTTGACCGCCAGAGCGAGTCCGTCAACGAGCTACGGTCCCGCGGGCTACGTTGCGTGATGCAGATCCTCGCCGGGGCCGAGCGCGAGCTGGCCCACACATCCGCCCAGCTGCGCGCACTGTCACCGGCCGCGACTTTGGATCGCGGATATGCCCTGGTGCGCCGGACCGCCGACGGCTCCATCGTGCGCGACCCGGCGGGGGTGGACACAGGTGACGAGCTGGTCATCCGGGTTGCCGGTGGCTCCTTCCCCGCGACCGCCGGCGCCCGAGATCCCCAGAGTGTCTAAGAGCGCCCGAGGACAGGGCGTTCGATCAGCGAGCGGCTCATCCGCGCCCGATCCGGCAAGGCGGCGGAGGAAGGCGCCCTGGTGCTGGGCGCCGACCGACGACAACGCGGCCGGGCGGGACGCGGGGAGCCGCGAGCCGGACAGTCCTGTCCTCGGGCGCTCTAAAGGCTGAGGCCCTCGACGACTCCGGCGAGGTCCGCGCGGATGGCGGCCTTGAGCGCGGTGGGAGCGAACGAGTGGTCGACAGCGGCCACCGCAAGATCAACTACCTGGTGCCGGGTCAGGCCCAGACCGCGCAGCGCATGCAGGTACTCATCGCGCAGTGTGGTGCCGAACATCGGCGGGTCGTCACTGTTGAGGCTGACCGGCAGACCCATTTTGATCATTGTGGACAACGGGTGCCCCGAATAGTCCGCGACGACCCCGGTACGGAGGTTCGATGTCGGGCACACCTCCAGCGGGACGTGCTGTGCCCGCAGGTGGTCGACCAGTACCGGGTCGTCGATGGCGCGGATGCCGTGACCGATGCGTTCGGCGTGCAGATACTCGAGGGAGTCCCAGATCGTGCGCGGCCCGGTGGTCTCGCCGGCATGCGGTACGCGGTGCAGCCCGGCGTCCCGCGCGGCGGTGAACACGTCCGCGAACTGCGACCGGGGCACACCGGCCTCGGACCCGCCCAGCCCGAGCGCGATCACCGGTCCACGGTGGCTCAACGCGAACTCGATCGTCGCCTCGGCCGCGGGGCGCAGATCCATCCCGGGCAGGCCTGGGATGTCGGTGACCCACCGCAGCTGGATACCGGTCGCCTCCTCGGCCTCCCGACGGCCCCGCTCGACCCCGTCGAAGACCTCGGCCGCGTCGATACCACGCTGGATGTGCAGGAACGGCGTGAAGGTGATCTCAGCGTACCGGACCCCCTGCGCGGCAAGCCCCAGCGCGGTCTCACGGGCCAGCAGCGCGAAGTCCTCGCCGTCCCGCAGCACGCGGACAGCAGCCAGGTAGACGTCGATGAAATGGTCGAAGTCGCGGAACTCGTAGAACTTCGCCACGCCGTCAGAATCGGTTGGCAGATCGTCGATGCCGTGGCGACGAGCGAGGGTGAGCAGAGTCCGCGGGTGCATCGACCCCTCCAGGTGGACGTGCAGCTCCACCTTGGGCAACGCGTCGACGAACCCCTCGTCGCTGGCCTCGTCACCGCCCGGCCGCCGCCCCGCCACGGCCTCGGAGCTCATGACGCGGTACCAAACCCCGCGTTACCAAACCCCGCATCGCCCGACCCCGGGTCTGCCTGTTCTGTCTGTCGCATGTCCTGAACGATTACGGACATCCGCTTCTCGGTCAAGAACAGATCGCACCGACGGTGACGAGTCAGCCGCGACCTGCTCACCCGGGGCCGAGCGACGTTTCCGCACCGGCGGCGGCCTTTCGTGTTATCGCGGCGGCACGTTGACAGCGCACCCGGCTGTCCGCCAGGGTCGACTCGCGGCCCAGCAAGCGGGATAGTACGGATGATTACGCCTGATGATATCCAAACGTCGGCAACCGCGCGGATGCGGTGGGTCGGCTCCGGTGCCGGTGCCGACTGCGCGCCGGGGGGCTTCGCGCTGGTCAATGACCCGTCCAGGCCGCTGGTGGTGGACTCGTGGCTGATGGATGACGGCCGGGTACGAGCATGGCCGGCGCACCTCGCGCGATTCAGCTCGGCGTGCGCCCGGATGACCGGCCTGCCGGCCGCGCGGTGCGTCGCGTTCATGGTGGCGTCCGTCCGCCAGCTCCCCGCGACGGGCCGCTGGTTCCCGCGCGTCGAACTAGTCATGATCGATGATCGGCCCAGGCTGCAGCTCTGGCCGCGACCCGCCCCCGCCCGCGGCGAAGCGGTGCGGCTCTGGATCTCGCCCACGGCGGATCAGCGTGTCCAGCCCACGGTGAAAGGGGCGGATCTGGGCTATCTCGCGGGACTCCGTCAGGCGGCTGTTCGGGCCGGTGCCGACGAAACGCTGCTCCTCTCCGCCGACGGCCGGGTCCGGGAAGGCACCACAACCAGCGTCCTCTGGTGGCGTGGCAAGACCCTCTGCCTGCCACCGGACACGCCCCACCTCCTCCCGGGAGTCACCCGCGCCGCCATCCTCGGCCTCGCCGTCACCCGTGGTGTCCGTGTCCAGGAAGAGGAGAGCAGGCCGCGGGATCTGGCTGGTCTTGAGGTATGGGCGGTCAATGCCCTGCACGGGATCCGTCCCGTACGAGGCTGGGTCGGCGCGTCGATCGATGCCGGGCCGTCCCGCCGGGAACGCCGGTGGAACACCCTTCTGCGCGATCAGGCGATTCCGCCGAGCGAGTGCGGGACCGCTGCCGAGGCTCCCGTCAACAGGCGATGACCAGCGCCGGCCGCTCCACCAGGATGCCACCAGCCCGATCCCCCGCAACGCGGCTGTGAGCAGCGGACGTCGGCGGACATCGGTCCACGGCATCCGCTGCTCACCCGCGTCAGGTGCCGGGGACCCGGTTGCCGTTCACCGCCGGGTAGGTCCGTCCCTTCCACGCCGCTCCCCGGCCGCGCCAGTGCGCGCGTGCCGAGTCCAGCGTCATCAGTACATACAGGATGGCCACCACAGGCAGAAGCACCGCGTTACGAGCCGACTGGAGATAGTAGCGGATCATGGGGATGTACGTGGCGGTCATCACCGCCCACGCGCCGAGGCCCGCGGCCGCGCTCACGATGGCGGCGGTGCCGCCAGCCCCGGCCGCCAACCCGGCCAGCCCCACCACAGCCGCCAACGGTGGCGCCACGTAGGTCAGCGCGAGGCCCGCGACACTGCCGATGAGCAGTACGGGCGAGTGCCGGAGCTGGGTGTAGGCGCTGCGGGCGACCATCGACCACAGGTCCGCCAGCTGTGGGCACGGCCGGACGCCACGGACGCCGTCCGTGGCCGGGTCGGCGAGTCCCACCCAGATCCGCCCACCGCTGCGTTTGATCGTCCTGGCCAACGAGCAGTCGTCGATGACCGCGCGGGCGATCGAGGCGAGCCCCCCGGCATGTTCCAGCGCGCCGCGGCGCAGCAGGATGGCGTGGCCGGCGGCGCCCGCGGTCCGCGTGGCCGGCCTGTTGGTCCGGCGGAACGGGTAAAGCTGCGCGAAGAAGTACACGAACGCGGGGATGAGGAGCCGTTCCCAGCGGGACCGCGCGCGCAGGAACGCCATCAGTGACGTGAGATCAAGCCCGCGGGTGGTGGCATGGTGGACGAGCCGGGCCACCGACTCGGGACCATGAGCGATGTCGGCGTCGGTGAACAGAAGCCATTCGGATTCCGGCGACGAGGCGCGGACGCCCTGCTCCATGGCCCACACCTTGCCCACCCAACCGGCCGGGCGCCCTCCGCCGGTGAGCACCCTCAGCGGGACATGAGCGCCGGCCGACCGGCCGAGCGTCCGGGCTATCTCCCCGGTACCGTCCTCGCTGGCGTCGTCGACAAGGACGACCTGGAGCGGGCCCGGATAGTTCTGACTGAGCAGGGATGGAAGAGTATAGGGGATTATGTCCGCTTCATTGCGGGCAGGAATGATCACAGTCACAGCGGGCCAACCGCCGTTCGGCTCGGCCGCGCCATCCGCTTGGGGGCTGTAGGGATCAAGCCGGGTATCGGTGCGCCAGAACATTCCGTGGCCGCCTGCGAGCACCAGCCAGACGATCAGGGAGCAGACCGCGCACGCCGCCAACATCATCACGATGATCAGCGTCGCAAATCGCGGGACCGATCGCGGGAACCTGGCGAGTGGTGTGTCCAGCCACTCTCCACCGACGACAGTATCGCCAGCGCCGGTGCCAGAGTCCGCGGTCAGGTGATCACACGGTCACGTGTCACGCCCGCGACCACCGGTGGCCCGCCGGCCATGGGACCGTACGGCCACGGCCGACCGCTGTTGGTCATGATTTATCGCGGCTGGCCCGTGCCCAGGCGTCTGGTGGAGCTGGGCCGGTCATCGCGTCGGGGAAGGCACGAGTTCCCGCTCCACGCGCTCGGACACGGCGCGTACCCCGTCGATCCCGGAACGCGGGGAAGGCCGCCCCGGTTCGCCCTGCTGCCGGTCCGCCGGTAAGAACGGTCGGTAACGTCGGTCCGCCCGGTCAACGTCCCCGGTCAACGTCCCCGGTCAATGCCCAGGAGGTATCGGTGTCAGGTTCACAGGACGCGCCACCGGCGCACGAGGCTTCCCCGACGTACGAACGGGCGCGGGCGGAGCTGGAGGAGGTCGTCCACCGGCTGGAGGCCGGCGGCATCACCCTGGAGGAGTCGCTCACGCTGTGGGAACGCGGTGAGGCGCTGACAAGGACGTGCCAGGCCTTCCTCGACGGCGCCCGCGCCCGCCTCGACACGGCCCGGCACACAACCGCACCGGCCAGCGGCGGCCAGCCCGAAGACGCGCAGGCGGACGCCTGACAGCGGCCGCCGCTACCCCGCGGAGCACGCCACCGTGGACGGGTTGGAGCGACCGGCAATAGGACTGTCCGGCTCGCGGCGCCCGGTCGGTGCCTCGCGATCCATCCGCCCAGGCGCCGCTCCCTGATCGAACGCCCTATTGCCGGCGCCGGCCGGTCCGCCGACGCCATCAAGATCATTATATCGGCATGTCATGACAGCCGCTGAGGCCCGTCGCTGGGAACACGCAGGGAGGCGGCCAGCGTCCCCAGGTCGGTGAGAGAAGCGCCGCTCCGCCCACCGCTGTCGGAGACGATCAGAATGACGTCACCCACCTGACGGGTCAGCGCCAGGTGGCCGGCATCATCCCGCCGCTCCTGCCACGGCGCCCCCGCCAGGTCAACGGTCCCCGTCACCGGCCGGTCCGCCAGGACCCGTTTGACGGCGTCCCTCGCATTGCCCTGATTGAGCTGTGCGTACGTACGGTTACCCGGACGGTCAACGACGTAACCGATGCGCAGCTCGATCACGTCCGCGCGGGACGCGCCAGGCGGCGCTTGCGTCCGGATCGACGTGGCCTTCCAGTAGCCGGGCAGGCCCGTCGGTTCCGCGACGCCGAACGGTGCCACCCGCGCGAAGGCGGCCAGCGGGGCGGCTGTGTCCACGGCGACCACCGAGTCCGCGTCACCCCTCGGCATGAACAGGGTGAACAGCGCCACACCGGCCATCACCACGCCAAGGGACAGCAGCATGTCCCGGATCGTCTCCTGACCGCGTCTTCGTGCCACCCGTCCATCCTGACGTCCCGCCGCGGGCCCGGCCCGACAGGGCGGTCGATCCGCGCGGCAACGCGTGCCAAATCATTACAAAACCGTGATTTGGGAAACGACGTGAGCCAGGTAAGGCGAAAGGGCCGATCAAGCCAGCCGCAAAAAACAACAGAAGGCAAATAAACACATAAGAGCGCCCGGCACGCCCCCTCCGCGCGCCGGGCGCTCTCCTCCCGTAAACAGTTCGACGCACAGCGGGCTGCCAGCGTTGCACCAGGAAGAAGCACAATTCTGTCCACCATCCGACACCCACACCCGGTGTCCGGTACCCGATGAACGCACGACAGTTCCAACCGTCCCGAAAACACCCGAAAAACACCGAAACACCGCATATACGAAAATTCCGGACGGTTCGGCGTGGCGGCCACGGCGCTGGCGGGCGGCTGGACGCGCGTGCAACTACCCTCGGATGCGTGGCAGCAGACAGCACTCTTCCTGATCCTCTCGTCGTCCAGGGGCAGGCCCCCGACCGCAACCTGGCCCTCGAGCTCGTCCGGGTTACCGAGGCGGCCGCGCTCGCCGCCGCCCGATGGGTCGGGCGCGGTGACAAGAACGGCGCGGACCAAGCCGCCGTCGATGCCATGCGGCGGCTCGTCGGCACCGTGTCGATGCGCGGGATCGTCGTCATCGGCGAGGGCGAGAAGGACGAAGCCCCGATGCTCTTCAATGGGGAGGACGTTGGCTCGGGCGAAGGCCCCGAATGCGACGTCGCCGTCGACCCGGTGGACGGCACCACCCTCACCGCCAAGGGAATGAACAATGCGATCGCGGTGATGGCCGTCTCCGAGCGTGGATCCATGTACGACGCGAGTGCCTGCTTCTATATGGAAAAGCTGGTCACAGGCCCCGAAGCCGCCGGCATGGTGGACATCACCGCGCCGGTTGAGGAGAACATCCGTGCCGTCGCCAAAGCCAAGGGCGTGCATCCGCGGGATGTGACCGTTATCGTCCTGGAACGTCCACGCCATGCCGAGCTGATCGAACAGATCCGCGCCGCCGGTGCCCGGGTGAAGCTCATCTCCGACGGGGACGTGGCCGGCGCGGTGATGGCCGCGTCCGCCGACACCGGCGCCGACCTGTTGCTGGGCATTGGTGGCACCCCCGAAGGGATCATTGCCGCATGCGCGGTGGCCTGTATCGGCGGCGTCATCCAGGGACGGCTCTGGCCGCGAGATCCCGACGAACAGCGGAAGGTCTTCGATGCCGGTCATGACCCCAAACGTGTCCTCACCACCCGTGAACTCGTGGACAGCGACAACGTCTTCTTCGTCGCCACCGGCATCACAGACGGCGAGCTGCTGGCCGGGGTCCGGTACCGGCCGGGTGGGGCGAACACGTCGTCCCTGGTCATGCGGTCACGCAGTGGGACGGTCCGCCGGGTCGACAGCCAGCACCAGCTGACCAAGCTCCAGGCCTACTCCACGGTGCCGTTCTGAGCGGGGCGAGGACCCTGCGCGGGCTGGCTACGCCGTTGCCGATCCGGGCGGTCACCGGCACGGCCCGCGTGGTCAACGCGGCGGTCGTTCGCCTGGACAGGCCTGGTCCCCATGGGCGCGCCACCGAGGTCGCCACCCTGCCCGCCGCCGCCCGGCGCTTTGTCCGCCATCCCCGCCCACCGGTGCTGCTGGGCACCGTCGGGAGCCTCGTGGCCGTACGCCTCGCCCGCGGCCGATTCGGGCGAGGCGACGCCCTGATCGCGGTGTCGATGATGGCCGCGCAGCCGTTCGTGGAATGGGCGGTGCATCGGGAGATCCTGCATGCCGAGCCGATCAGCCCGATCGGCCGTGTCTTCTACCAGGCCGCCGGCTGGGGGCACGAGCAGCATCACCGTGACCCGACGAATATGGACACGATGTTCGTACGCCCCCAGGAGGTCCTTGCCGGCGGCACGGCCGCCCTCGCCGCAGCCGTTCACGGATCGCCTCAGGCGGCCACCGCGGCGCTGTGCGCGGCCATGGGCCTGCTCGTCTACGACTGGACCCATTTCCTCATCCACAGCGGCTATCAGCCTCGGAGCCGGATGTACCGACGCCTCTGGCGCAACCATCGCCTGCACCACTTCCGCAACGAGCGTTACTGGCTGGGCGTCACATCCAGGATCGGCGACATCGTGCTGGGAACCAACCCGCCCCGCGACATGGTCCCGATCTCGGCCACCGCGACACACGCGCCTACCCGGTGAGCCGCGGCGGAGCCGTCCATATCCGTACCTGATCGACATACATGGTGACTGTCGCCGGCGTCCGGCTGTTCCGGCACGGGATCGCGCCGGTGCAGCCCTTGTCCAGCTGTAGCGCCAGGTGCATCGCCGACGTCGACGGGATCGGGTTGACCGCGCCCGGAATGGCTGGCGTGGTCACTGTCCACTCTGGCACGCCGTTGAGATAGAAGGTGATCGATCGGGGCAGCCACTCGACCGCGATGGTTTGCCACTGAGTGTAATCACCGGGCAGATAGTGCCACTCAACATGGTTGCGTGGACCGTTGTGGACGAAGCTCGACGCGCCCTGGCGGTTGCCGTTAATTGCCTCCAGCAGGTCGATCTCACCGTCGGTGGGCCAGTTGCCCGACGCCGGCCACAGCAGTATCACCCCCGAGTAGCCATCGCCGCGCTCCACCCGGACGCGGGCCTCCCAACGGCCGTACCGCAGGTTCATCTTGTTCGCGATCCCAGCGCCCAGATCCCGGCCAGCGCTGTCGAAGCCCCCGGTGAGGCGCAGTGCGCCACCCGCGACCGTGGCCCGAGCCAGCGATCTGGGGAAAGGTTCCGCGTTCGGCTTGTCGTAGACCCACCAGTTTGTGGGGTCAACGTCCTTGCCGTCGAACCGCTCGACGAACAGCGGCGCGCCCCAGGCATCCGCCGAGGCAGAGCGCGAACCGTCACCAACCGTCGGCCCGCGGCCCGTCGGCGCGCTGCTCGCCGGGCCGCTAGCGAGCAGCGCGCCGTCCGTGCACGCCACGGCAGCGCTGGCGACTACCACCGAAACCGCGATCAGTGGCAGAAGAATGCGGAGTCTGGTGTGCATATGGCGACAACCCAACATCCGGGCGGGACAGCCCTGCGCCGACCCGCACAACCGGCTTTCCTGTCTCCACCGACACTAACACGGAGCGTAATTGATTCATCGCGTAGTACACACGTTTCGTGATGACGATAATCAACTCAAGATCGACGATCGCCATCCGGCCGCTGCGGCCCGCTGCCCGCCAGGCTGGCGCACAGCCGTTTTTGTGCTGCCCAGGAGGGTGCTTACCTGATCGAAATGGCGGGCGCGGGGCGTCGGGCGGGCGCTCCCACAGCTCCCGGGAGGGGCGCACGGCAGCAGGCATCAGGTCCGGTCGAACCTGTCATCCCGGGCACCCGCCAGCAACGCGTCCCACTCCGCTGGAATGCAGAAAAAGACCGGACTCGCGTTGCCCAGCTTAGAGCGACCGGCAATAGGGG